>NZ_WVUH01000089.1 GCF_017614955.1 Micromonospora echinofusca | reverse complement strand
GTGGTGGCCAGGGCGGCCAGTTCGCCCTTGACGCGGGCGAGGCCGGCGGTGAGGGCCGTGATCTGCTCGCGTAGCCGGTCGCCGGTCTGACCGGCGGTGGCTTCACGTGTGGTGATCAGGTCGCGGATGACAGCGAGGTTCACCCGTGTCACCGGGACGGTGTGCTGGTACCGGTCAGCCGGCGCACGATGGTGACCATCGGCGCCCACAGCGTTCGTGACACCGCCCACCTGACCTCGACCAAGACCTAACCGCGGCGCTGGCGATGCCAGATCAGCTTGTGTCGGTGTGCGGGCCAAGGCGCCCAACCGGGTACGCCGAACGTGCACAGGTCCATAGTGACGCTCAACGATTGGCGCCCGAGGTCAATCATCCTGCCGTCGATCTGGCCCATCAACGTCACCGACACTAGCTGTCCGAGCCGGACCAAGATCGTTATACCTCAGGGTGCGTTTCGGCGCCCGAGCCGCCGCGCGCATCCGGCCGATCGGAAGGGCCGCCCGGGGCCTCACCCAAACTTCGTCCATTGCCCTTCGGAGACCACCTCGACGGAGCCGTCGACGACCTTGATGGCCGTCTGTTCGTCGATGGCATAGGCCGGGACGCCGAGGTCAGCGGCCCACCGCTCCGCGTCAGCGAGAGTGTTCTCTGGGAAAGCGTCCAGGTGCGGGAAGATCGAGAAGTCGACGACCCCCAGGGTGCGGTCGTCCGGCGCGGACGGCCACTCGACGAAGTCCGTTCCGATCCGGGGCGTCATCACCATGCTTCCGGCACTCACGCCCACCCAGACCATGTCGGGCAGCGCAGGCAGCAGATCGGCCAGCCCGGACGCTCGCATCCAATGACACAGATACGTCGCGTCACCGCCGTCGACCAGGAGCACGTCGGCCTCCCGGATCCAGGGGACCCATCGCTCCGCCCCGATGGTGGGCAGCGCGGTGAGTTCCAGCACGCCCAACGACTTCCAGCCCAGGTCGCACATGGGTGACGGGCTCCGGCCGGCGATGAAACGCCAGGCCGAGGTGGGGGTGCACATGGGGTGCCCGTATTCGGCTGTGGGAATGCAGAGGGCATTGGCGTCGCCGATCGGCTTGCCGAGAAGCTGCACGAGCGCCGAGTGGATGCTGGGGTTCGTGACACCACCTGATGTGAGCAAGAGCTTCAAGGTGTCTCCGAATCGCGCGCGCAAGGGTGGATATGCCTGAGACCAGGCGCCGAGCCGGGCTCATCGTAGTTCGGGTCTCCTCTTTCGGAGGTCCCTCGGATTGTCAGGCGCCATCGGCCCCGCACCCTCGTTCTACTCACACAGCACGTGCACCCGACTCAGGCACGCGGGATGCCCTTGTCACGACGGCCGACCATCGACAGAAACGGATGTACCGTATGGTCGATGCCGACTCGCCGGTAGCGGAACGTCACGATCACTGTCCGCCCGTTCCTACGGGTCCCGCTGATCCGCTGGCCAGCTCAGGGGCGGTTGAAGGCTACGGTCGGGCGGACTTCGACCTGCTCCGCAAACGGATCCCGCTCCAAGCGTGAGGCATCGTCACAGAATCAGCGACAGAGCCTGCGGGAACGCCGAACGGCGGCCCGCTGAACCACTCGGGCCGCCGTTCGCGAAGTCGCGGATCAGAGTGAGCGGATGTTCTCCGCCTGCAGGCCCTTCTGGCCCTGGGCGATGTCGAACTCCACCCGCTGGTTCTCATCGAGGCTGCGGAAGCCGCTCGCCGAGATCGCGGAGAAGTGGGCGAAGACGTCGGCGCCGCCGCCGTCCTGGGCGATGAAACCGAAGCCCTTGTCGCCGTTGAACCACTTCACGGTACCTGTAGCCATGTCTGCTCCTTCGCAGGCTGTTAGAGACCGCACTGCGCGGACCCTCACGCCGCCGCGTTGATCACCCGCGCCGGAACCGACACGAAAAACGAAAAAAGCGCCTGACGGGTTTCAGATAACCCCACCAGGCGCCGAAAACGTCCAAGGAAATCAAAACTGCAACTTGGGAAGCTTAGCACAGACCATGTCAGTCCGGGGTTAGCTCGTTAGCTCCCCTGTGCGCGGTCCCTGCCACAGCATCAGCCCGGCGCCCGGAAACCCGCTGCCGGCTCATCGCCCGGCCGGCGTTGTCCGGTGTGCTGGCCGCGGGTGTGCTGTATCGGCACGGCGTCGCGTGCCCGCCTCGATGGGCTGTCAAGAAACGCCTTCTTGCTGGCCGGCGGGGAATCCGGGTACGACAACGGTCCCCTCGGGGTGGAGGAGGACGTGAGGCGTGGGTCAGGTGGCGCCGCTCGACGACGGCGCTGGTGGTTCCGGTTGTACTGGAGGGCTTCCTCGAGCTGGTCTTCGAGGATGCTGATCCGGCGGGCGGCGATCACGCGACCGGGCGGCGGCGTGCGTCGGGCGCGGTCGCCGTTGCGCACCGGCGCGGGACGGGTGGGCCACCCGCGTACTCTGACCGGTCGGGCGGCCCGGCATGGGCGGCGGCGAAGGTCGGTGGGCATGGGTGAGCGGGACGCACTACACGGTCTGCTGCGACAATCGCACCACGCTCGGCCCGAGGACCTGCCGGGGATGGCACGGTGGGCCGCCCGACAGCTCGGCGCCGACGACATGGTCCTCTACCTGGTCGATCACGAGCAGCGTCAACTGCTTCCCCTGCCCGGCCCGGACGCACCGCGCCGGGAATCGCTGGCGATCGAGGGCACTTTGGCCGGCCGGGCGTTCAGCATGATGCGCCCGTTCGGTGGGCCGGTGGACGACGGTGCGCGTCTGTGGTTGCCGCTGGTCAACGGTCTGGAGCGGATGGGTGTCGCGGAGGTGGTGGCCTCCGCTGCCCTGGCCGACTCCTCGGTGGCCGCGTTCGAGGCGGTCGCCTCCCTGCTCGCCGAGCTGGTGATCACGCGGTCGCACTACAGCGACACGATCGAGCAGGTCCGCCGACAGGCGCCGATGCGGCTGGCCGCCGAGATGCTGCGCGCCCAACTTCCACCGCTTACCTTCTCCACCGGCAACATGATCATCAGTGGGATCCTGGAGCCCTGCTACGACGTGGGTGGCGACGCCTTCGACTACGCCGTCAACGGCGAGGTGGCCCACCTTGCCCTGTTCGACGCCGTCGGGCACGGTTCCGGTGGCGGGATGCGCGCCGTGATCCTCGCCAGCCTGGCCCTGGCCGCCTACCGCAACGCCCGCCGGGGCGGATTCGACCTGGTCGAGACGTACCACCACATCGACAACGCGGTGCGTGACCACGACCGGCGCGGGCTGATCACCGGGGTGCTGGCCGAACTCGACCAGCGCACCGGTCGGCTGCGGGTCATCTCCGCCGGGCACCCGGGCGGGCTGGTGATCAGGCGAGGGAAGGTCGCCATGGTCCTGCCCACGCCCACCGCCCTGCCGGTCACGCTGGGCGACCGGCGTCCTCCGGTGGTGGTCGAGGAGGCCCTCGAACCCGGCGACGACGTGCTCTTCTACACCGACGGCATCGTCGAGGCCCGGTCGGCCGACGGGGAGCGGTTCGGTACCGAGCGGTTGGTCGATTTCACGGTGCGGGCCCTCGCCGACGGGCTTCCGCTGCCCGAGACCGCCCGGCGGCTGGTGCACGCGATCCTCGCCTACCAGGACGACCGGCTCCAGGACGACGCCACCGTACTCATGGTCCGCTTCCTTGAGCCCGCGACGGGCCGGGTCTGACCGGCCCCAGGGTCCCCGCGTCGTGACGGTCGGTCGCGGCGACGAGTTCCGCCAGCCCTGGCGCTCAGATCGCGGCGGGTGGCGGATCTGCCATTCGACCGAGTAGTTGCATGATGCCGGTCATGTCGAGAACCCGGCGGACCTGCCCAGCGGCGTTGACCAGGGTGAGGTCCACTCCCCGGTCGGTCGCGTGGTGGTGCGCGCCGACCAGGGTGCTGAGCACGGTGGAGTCGATGAAGGTCACCCGCTCCAGGTCCACCTCCACCGTCCCGGCCTGGGCGATGGTCTCGTGCAGCAGGTCGTCGAGCCGGTCGGCGCCGGACATGTCGATCTCACCGAACAGCGCCACGACACGTCGGTCGGCGCACACGTCGACACGCCAGTGCCAGGTCTGCTCCGTGGCCACCATTACCGCCCCTCGTTCACGGTCGGTCGGGCGGACAGCCGCGCTGTCACCGAGGCGTTCGTGCCCTGATCGGAGGTGTCGATCGTCAGTCCTTCGGTGAGCTGCTGTGCCAGCCACAGTCCCCGGTGGCCGACCTCTCCCGGTGATGGCAGGGCGACGGCTGTCTCGCGCAACCCGGGCCCGTCGTCGCTGACCTGGCAGGTCAGCAGGTCGTGGTGCCGCGACAGTCGCACCTCGCCACTGCCCCCGCCATGGCGCACCACGTTGATGACCAACTCGTGCACCGCCAACACGAAGTCCTCCAGCCCATGGCCCGTCAGACCCGCCGCACGGACTGCCTCGGCGACCGCGTGACGCAGCGCGGTCACCCGCGCGGCGGTGATCTCTTCCGACAGCAGCGTCACTTCGTCGGCGTCACGAGCGGTGTTCCACTCGGCGCCCACGTCGTCCGTTCCGCCGCTGCCCATGGTCGGACGCTACACGCCGCTGGTCCGCCGTGCCCGGGCACGGCGGCCGACCTTCCATGGCGGCGCCTGGGACCGGTGGTCCCGCACAGCGCCCCGGCCGCCACCCGCAGCCGGGGTGTGTAGAGGTACCACGATCAGGGGTACCTCTGCCGGAGAGGGCCGGCTCACCGCCCGCCGACGACATCACCCGGAAGCGGTTCGGTCAGTCGCGTCGCCGCGTCCCATGGTTCTGGTTCTGTCGCAGAGCTTCCTCGAGTTGGTCTTCCAAGATGATGATCCGGCACGCCGCTTCCAGGGCGGTGCCCTGATCCACCATCTCGCGGGCCCGAGCGGCCAGACGCAACTGGTAGCGCGAGTAGCGGCGGTGTCCGCCGCTGGAACGGTGCGGGTCGATCAGTTTCGCCTCGTCCAGGCGGCGCAGGAAGTCCTGCGAGGTGCCGAGCATCTCCGCGGCCTGGCCGATGGTGTAGGCGGGGTAGTCCTCGTCGCCGAACATGTCGTCGGGGTTTCGCCCCATGTCACCTCCACGTCGAGGGCCCCGGCGCGTCAGCGCCGGGGCCCAGGGTTACGGGTCAGAACACCATCTGCCGACAGGAACGTCGGCCTGTCGTATCCGCACCAGCCGCAACTGGCGGCAGCGGGTGCGGGGATCGCGTAAGCGTGACCGGAGACCACCTCTCGTTCGATGGAAACTGCGGTGTCCGCCCGGCCTGACATGACGGCCGACGGCGGGCGATCCAACGGTGTACGGCCCTCCCTTTTCCTCTGCTACTTCTTCCCTTGCTGTCGTACGGTCCACCGGTGTCGGAGCCCACGCGACTTCACGGCCCCCACACGTACGGCGAACATCAGCTGGAGCCCTGAGCAAACCTCGGCCCCACCTGCGCGCCCCGTCGTGCATCACACGTCAGGGCTGACGTGCTCCTACTCTGGCGGAACGAATCCCGCTTCTTGCCGCCCGTCGTGACCTCACGGCCGGGCGGCCCGTCTGCGCCTTGACAGATCTCATCTCTCGACTCGAAGAAGAGTATGCCACGCCGCCGAGAATATCTAGTCGTTCCAGCCCAGATTCTCTGGTCGACCATCATCAGAGTCACCGGCGTGCCCCCGCAGGCACGGCAAGGACCGCACCGACATCGACCCGACACCAGCACCTCCCGGATCCCGCTGCCAGCCGGAGGCCAAACGGGTCATGCAGGCCGATCTCGCCCGCAGAGCCGAGGAGCGCGAGCAGAACCGCCACACCCACGACACCGTCCTGGCGACGCTGACCACTGTCGGCGCCGGCACCCTGACCGGCCAGCACGGCGGTCCCGCAAAAGCGGGCTGCGGCGGAACTCAGCATGGTCGAAAAGGCTGCGGCAGAGCAGTACCAGGAGCGGGACGTCGATCGGCCGATGTATCTGCACACCCGGCTGGACGGCTGGCGCATCCTGGCACGGGACAGCGCGGCGGGTCACCGGGTTCGCGTCTCGGTGGCCGCCGAGGCGCTCACCAACGGACAGCGCCACCGCCCCGGCGCAGCAGTGTCAATCGACGTCATGTCCACAGACGACGCTCTGCGGGTGGAGATCACCGACGACGGGCCCGGCTTCGACCCCGACATGGTTCCGGCGCACCGCTGCGGCATCCGCGAAGCCATCGTGGGCCGCATGCGCAGCGTGGGCGGCGACACCGCCGTCACCTCCGGACCGGCGGGTGCGAGCGTCACGCTGCGGTGGGCACCGTGACCGACGAGCCGCTGTCCAGCCGATACGCACGCGGGGTCACAATTGCTGCTGTCCTCATCGCCGCCTTCTGGCACCTGGGCTTCGACCTGCCGTCCGCGATCGCCGCTTGGCCGACCTACGCCCCGGCGGCGGCCGTCGGCGCGGCGCGGGCCGGCTACGTCGTCATCGGCGCGGTCGGCGCGGTACTGCTGTTGCTGGGTGTCGGTTCCCGCGCCGCCGCATGGAGCTTGCGCCGGCGCACTCGTCATCCGGTGGCCCTGGTACGGCGTCGCCGCATGGGGGTGCTGTCGGGATGTGGAGGACCGGCACGGGATGCCGGCTCATGCGGTCGGGGCGTTGAGGACGCAGTCGACGGCCGTGTAGAGAGTTTCGGTTTCGGACTTCAGGATCGAGTCCTCGGCGGGCAGGGCTCGTTCGACGGAGAGCCCTTGGAGGACAGTGAGCAGGAATCTCACTCGGCGTGCGTGGTCTTCCCTGGGAAGCGCGCCTTCGTCAGCGAGAACCGTCAGCCAGTACTCGATGCGGCGCCACCCTTGCCGCTCCAGGGCGAGATACGCCGCGCGCACCTCCTCGGTCGGTTCGGGTGCGATGAACATCTGGTACGCCCTGCCCCACGCCTCACGTGCTTGCTCCCCGACGCCGGCGGGGGCGAGCACTTGCCGGAGACAGTTGACCAGTCGATCCCGGGCGGGTAGCGACCGGTCATGGATCGGGTCGTCGGGGAACATGTGGTCGTAGATTCTGGCGAGCACGGCGTCCTGCAGTGCGCGCTGGGTCGGAAAGTGGAACCTGAGCGAGCCTGTGCTCACCCCGGCCCGTGCCGCGACCGCACGCACGGTCAACCGCGCAGTCACATCCTCTGCGAGCATCGCCGCCGCAGCCGCGAGGATCCGTTCCCGTGAGCCGGTGCTCCTGTCGTCCCGTGTCATCTGCCACCTCCTAGCACAGCGTACTAGCACGCTGTGCTAGCGTCGTCACTGGCACAGCGTGTTAGTGAGAAGCGGCGGTCAAGGACGAGCGAGGAAACGTGATCGAGGACTGGCGGCAACGGCGGGCAGCCAAGCGCATCACCAGCGGAGACGGTCGGGCCTTGAAACGCTTCCGCTGGTGGCAGCTACCCTTGCGCGCACTGTTCTACCTCCCGCTACCCGACGGGGACGGCCGGCAGACGGTGTATGCCGTCGACATCCCACGCCGGACCGACCCGGAAGGCGGCAAGGCAAGAGCGCACCTGTATCTCGACGGCAGACACCACGCCGAGTCCAAGCTCCCGGCGGCCTTCCCCGTCGGGGGCGGCACCATCGAAGTGGCGATCAGTGCGTTCGGGCTCAAGCGCTGCCACTACGTCACCGCCACCGGCGCGCAGCACGGGCTCCTTCCTGATCCGAAGTCCGCCGAAGGACGCCGTGCCCGCGTCGAACGCGAGCACCCGACACTGAGCCGCTCGATCAGTTTCCTCTCCGTGCTGATACTCCTCATCGGCGTGGGCCTGAACCTGCTGCAACTCGCCGAACCGATTTCGCAGATCCCCCCGATCGCCGAAAACGTCGGAACCTTCGCATCGCCCGTCCGCCTACCGATCTGGCTCAACTTCGCCCTCGCCGTCGGGGCCATCTTGGGGAGCACCGAACGGGCACTCCGCCTGCGCTACAGCGTGCTCGACCAGGCCGGGAAGTAACCACATTCACAAGAGGAAGCCATGACCACGACAGACAAGCCGAACCCGCTACTCACTTCGGGCGGGCCCCGCAACGAACCGTCAGTTCCACCTGGAACGGAGTACCACCGGGTACTCGCCGGCGACAAACGCCGGATCGGTCGCGGCCTCCTCGCAATCATCCTCCTGCTGGCGGGGTTCGTCGTCTTCCCGACGGCCATCGGTAGGGCGGTCGCACTCATCGACGTTCGGATGGGCAACACCCCGCCGATCCTGGGCGGCACCGACTACACGCCGCTCTACCATGCCAGTTCGATGCTCTCCCTGGGCCTGCTCGTTCCGTGGAGCATGCTCATCCAGCGGTGGCTCTACGGCGTGCCCGGTGCGTCCCTGCACTCCGTGGCGTCGCGGTTCCGCTTCGACCTGCTCGGCAAGTCGCTGCTCGTCTTCGGTCCCGCCTGGCTGGTGGTGAACGCGCTCGGAGCTCTCACGCCCGTCGAGGAGTCCCCCTGGTCGCAGACCGACCTCATCGCCATCATCCTCGCCACGGCGCTCCTCACTCCGCTCCAGTCGGCGGGCGAGGAATACGGCGTGCGTGGGCTGATCTTCCGCGTGATCGGAAGCTGGACCCGTAGCCCGCGGACGGGACTGGTCGCCGGGGTGCTGGTCTCGAGCGTGCTGTTCACGGCCGCACACGGCGCAACGGATCCGTACATCATCGTGTGGTACTTCGTGCTCTGGACCGGACTGGCCATCATCACCTGGCGCACCGGCGGGCTTGAAATCGCGGTCATGCTCCACGCCGTGCTCAACACGTTCACCCTCATCCTGGCCGCATCCCTACGGGTAGACCTCGGTAGTGCACTTCAGGACCGGTCCGCCGGAGTCGGCACGCCGTACCAGCTCGTCCCCGCCTTCACCGTCATCGTCATCACCGCAATCATCTGCTGGCGCACCCGAAAGACAGGACCAGCACTCACCGCAGGCCGCGGTCAGACACCGCCTCACACGCCGTCGTGACGTGATGTCACCGACGGGCGGTTCGACGGCTGCCGTCGAATGGTGTCCGTCACACCAACGTCCGGAAAGAATCCGACGTTGTCGCCGGCGTGGCCACGCCCAGCTCGCCGCCGGACCGCGCAATGCACGTCGACCTTGCAAGACTCACCACGCCTCTGCTGATCCTCAGCAGGCGACCGCAGCAACGCCCCGCTGCGACCCACACACGAAGGCGCACTTTGGTTGATCTCGGTGGGCAGGGTGGAGCGGCCGGCACAAGAATCAGACCCGGACCGCCCGAGAAGCGGGCCCGCTACGCCCGCGAACACGACTGGCGGTGAGTGACCCGGCCGCCGGGTCACCGCCATCCGACAACGTCACCTGATGGACTGGGAGCATGATGTCCACCTGGATCACCACCCCGATCACTCCGGATCTCCTGCGCGGCGCGCTCGACGTGCAGCGCACCGCGCGCGGTGTGCTGCCGCACCGGCTGCCCGCCTGGGCCCGCGCCCAGAACACCGACGGGCAACTCGCCATGGTGGAGGCCCAGCCCGCCGGCGTACGGCTGGCCTTCCGCACCCGCGCGACCGTGGTCGAGTTGGACACGCTGCCCACCCGATGGACCTACGTCGGCCTGCCGGGCCGCCCCGACGGCGTCTACGACCTGCTCGTCGACGGCCACCTGACCGACCAGGCCAGCGTCACCGGCGGAGACACGGTGACCATCGACATGGCCACCGGGACCACGCAGCGCCGGTCCGGCCCACCCGGCACCGTCCGGTTCACCGGCCTGCCCGACCGGGAGAAGGACGTCGAGATCTGGCTGCCGCACCACGAGACCACCGAACTCGTCGCCCTGCGCACCGACGCCCCCGTCGCGCCCGTGCCCGACCGGGGTCGCCGGGTGTGGCTGCACCACGGCAGCTCCATCAGTCAGGGCTCCAACGCCACCAGCCCCACCGCCACCTGGCCCGCTGTCGCCGCAGCCCTCGGCGGCGTCGACCTGGTCAACCTCGGCTTCGGCGGCAGCGCGCTGCTCGACCCGTTCACCGCCCGCACCATGCGCGACACCCCGGCAGACCTGATCAGCGTGAAGATCGGCATCAACCTGGTCAACGCCGACGTGATGCGGCTGCGCGCCTTCGGCCCGGCCGTGCACGGCTTCCTCGACACCATCCGCGACGGCCACCCCACCACGCCGCTGCTGGTCGTCTCCCCGATCTACTGCCCCATCCACGAGGACACCCCCGGTCCCGGCACGTTCGACCTCGCCGCCCTCGCCACCGGACAGGTGCGCTTCCGGGCCACCGGCGACGCGGCCGAGAAGGCGAGCGGGAAACTCACCCTCCGCGTCATCCGCGAGGAGCTGGCGCGGATCAGCGCCCAGCGCGCTGCCGACGACCCGAACCTGCACCACCTCGACGGCCTCGACCTCTACGGCGAGGCGGACTTCGCCGACCTGCCGCTGCCCGACGATCTACACCCGGACACCGCCACCCACCGGCGCATCGCCGAACGCTTCGCGAAGCGGGTGTTCAACGCCGACGGTCCCTTCGCGGGACCCGGCTCCTGACCAGAGCGGCGCAACCGGTGGGAGCGGTCAGCACCGGTCGACCGCCCCACCTCGGTCGTCACGGAAGGTCCGCCGTTACCGGCCGCTCGGGGAACCCTGGCGTCGGACGACGTCCCGGTACCGCGGGCCTGACCTCGACCGGAACCGGACCGCAGGGTGCCGGCGATGCCAGATCGGCATGAACACCGCCGGTTCCGTCTTCGACCGCATGCAGGATCCCTGTCAGGGTCGAGTTCTCGACCGGCGCCACTCGCGCCGGACCTGACGACATCGACAAGGAGCGACCATGGTGCTTGCGCCACACCGTCTGCTGGCCGCGGTGGCAGTGGTGTCACTGACCGCCTGCGGCCCCGCCGATGCCGCCGAGCAGCCGACGCGGGACCGTGCGGCAACGGTGAACCCGTCCGCCGCCGCTGACCGCGACCACGAGTTCCGGCGACTGGAGGAGCGGTTCGACGCGCGGCTGGGGGTCTACGCGATAGACACCGGCACAGGCCGAACGGTGCAGTACCGGGCCGACGAACGGTTCGCGTACGCCTCGACCTTCAAGGCGTTGGCCGCCGCCGAGATCCTCGACGAGACCACGGACGCCGAGCTGGACCGGGTGGTGCGGTACTCGGCCGACGACCTGGTGACCTACTCGCCGATCACCGAGCAGCACGTCGCCACCGGCATGACGCTGCGCGCCATCGCGGACGCCGCCGTGCGGTACAGCGACAACACCGCCGCCAACCTGATGTTGCGCCGGCTCGGCGGACCGCAGAAGTTCGAGAAGGAGCTGCGGGAGGTCGGCGACAAGGTCACCGATCCGGCGCGTTACGAGACCGAACTCAACGAGGCACGGCCCGGTGACCGGCGGGACACCAGCACCCCACGGGCTCTGGCCCAGGACCTGCGGGCGTACGCCGTCGATGACGCCCTGGAGCCCGCGGACCGCGACATCCTCAACGGTTGGCTGCGGGGGAACACCACCGGCGCCGAGCTGATCCGCGCCGGTGTCCCCGACGGCTGGGTCGTCGGGGACAAGACCGGCGCCGGCGGCTACGGCACCCGCAACGACATCGCGGTGATCTGGCCGCCGGGCCGGGCGCCGATCGTCCTCGCGGTGCTGTCCAGCCGCGACGAAAAGGACGCCGACTACGACAACGCCCTCATCGCCCAGGCGACGGAGGTGGTGATGGCCGTCTGGTGACCGGGTGACCGGCCCCGACTCGTCGCCGAGCGCCCGCACGGGACGTGTCGACACCCGGGGCGGCAGCGATCAAGGACCCGACCGGGCGTGGGACGCCGGTCGGTGGGCCGCTGCCGCCCCGCACCCGATGGGTCGAGGTGACCTGGACGCGGAAACGTGACAACGATGTCTTCACCAAGGCCGCATCGCTGCTGATCTGTGGCCATCTGGCCGCCGCGGCGGCCTTTCCCGCAGTGGCGATGTCCGGCCTGGCGGCGTCGCGTCGACCACGCAGTACACGGTGACGGGGATCCTGACCGACCCGGACTGGCCGCTGACCACCCTGAAGATGCGGCACCAGCAGCACGGCGGGATCAACCGCCGGTCTACGAGAGCCTGGCGACGGCGATGCAGGGCAAGCCACGCATCGATTTTGCACCGGCACCGGCGGAACCGGCCTCCTGAGCCGCGCGCGACGCGTACATCGAGATGTCACGGTGCGGCGGTGACGGGGTGTCACTACCCGGCGGGCGTGCCAAGCGGCGCAACGGGATGTCCACCACCTTCGACGAAAGGTTCGTCTCCGATGACCGCCCCACGACCCGACGGATCCTGGAAGACGACGGATCGCCCGAGCCCTTCTGACGCAGGAAGCCCGCGACCGCGGACACCGGCGCATTCGCCGCCCGCCGTCGATCCCGTTCGTCCGTTCGGCGCTCACCTGCGCATGGCCTGGTGGAAGCCGCTCGTGGTGCTCGCGGTGCCGCCGCTGGTGATACTGGCCCTCCAGGTGCTGTCCTGGCAGCTCGTGGGCGTCATCGAGGGCAGCGACGACCCGATGTCCCCCACCATGACACCGTTGAAGTCCCTGGGTATCAACCTCAGCATCGGCGCGTCGGGCCTCGTGGCGATCCTGCTCCTGGCGCGGATCGCCCGGGTGCCGTGGCGCAGCCTGGTCAGCTCACCCCGGGCCTTCGACGCTCACCGCCTGGGAACCTACCTGGGCGGGGCGGCGCTGCTGGTGGGTGTCGGGATCGGTGTGACCGCGCTGGTCGCGCGCGACTCGACGCCCTGGGTCGGCTTCGGTGTCAGCGGCACGACGATCGCCCTGCTGGTGGTCACCGTGCTGACCACGCCGCTGCAGTCCGCCGGCGAGGAGCTGTGGTGGCGCAGCGCCGTGCTGCCCGCCGCCGCGTCCTGGGTGCGTGCGGTCCGGCCGGCCCTGGCCGTCGGGCTCGTCGTCTCCAGCCTCGGCTTCGCCCTGCTCCACGGCTCGGACGACCCCTGGTTCTTCGGCTACTTCACCTTCATCGGCCTGTGCACCGGCCTGATGGCGATCATCAGCCGTGGCATCGAGGCGCCGGTCGCCTTCCACGTCGCCAACAACGTCCTGTTCGGGATCGTCAACACGGTGCTGTCGGACGGTGAGCCCTACGCCATCGACCGGTCCACCGACTCCGGAGACGCGTCCCTGCTGATCCTGGCGGCCGTCAACGTCGCCATGGTGGCGCTGGTCTGGCTGGGCGAGCGGCGGGCCCGGACCGCGAGCGCGGGCTAACCCCACCAGGGCAGGATGCCCGCCCGCAGGTGGTCGTGCAGCGACCGGGCGACCTGCGCCATGGTCGCCTCGCTGCCGGGTTGGGCGACGGCGGGCACCCGGGAGGCGGTGAGCGCGGCGACGGCGTACGACTGGCCGTCCGCGTGCTCCACCACGCCCACCTCGTGGCGCAGGTGCAGCAGGGTGCCGGTCTTGGATGACCAGCGGGAGGCGTCGGAGGTGAAGTCCGGGGCGAGCCGCTGCCGGTGCAGGTTGTCACCCATCAGGGCGCGTACCCGTGCGGCGGTGGCCGCCTGGATCGTCGAGGGCCGCCAGAGGGCGTGCAGCAGATCGACGAAGGCCCGGGCCGACCCGGTGTTGGCGCGGGTGATGTCGAGTTGGGCGACGGGGTGGCCCTGTCCGGGGGTAGCCGCGCCGATGGCGAGGGAGTGGGCCAGGTGCACGTCGTCGGGGCCGAGACGTTCGGCCGGCGTGTCGGCGAGGTCGCCCGCCCGGTGCCGCACGGCGATGCCGTTGACGTGTAGTCGCTGCAGCTCGGCGGCGACCGCAGGCGGCGGGACGAGGTCGAACAGGGCGTCGGCGGCGACCGAGTCGCTGATGCAGGTGCTCAGGTAGAGCAGGTCGTCCACCGCGATCCGCGCGGGATGGCGGAAGCGGCTCAGCCCGGTCGGGCCCGGCGTGGTGATCCGACCGGGCGGGACGTCGACCGGTGTCGCCGGGTCCAGTTCCCCGCGCGCGACCCGTTCCAGCACGGCGACCGCCAGCGGCACCTTCACCAGCGACGCCGCCGGATACGGGGTGTCCGCGTCGAAGCCGATCTCCGCGCCGGTGTCGAGGTTGCGGACCAGGAAGGCGCCGTGCAGCCCCGCCTCGGCGAGCAGGTCCTGGGCGTTGCGTACCACCGCGATGGCGCTCATGTCGGACCTCCGGTCGAAGGGCTGCCGGGCGGCGGCCTCTCGGTCGGCGCCGCGTGACCGTCGGAGGCGCTCAGGCAGCGTGCGATGTCCGCGTACAGGACCGTGCCGAGCTGATCGAGGTCCTCGCGGGTGCCGGCGGCGACGTCGTAGCCGCGCAGGAGCCGCAGGCCGGCGAGAGGACGCCAGTGCAGGTCGAACTCTTCGGCCTGTTGACGGGAGCAGAGCAGCAGGTCGGGAGAGCCGAGGGCCGCTGCCGCGGCGTCGACCAGCGACGGCGCGACCGTCACCTGAGCCGGTGCCAGGCCGGCCGCCTGACCGGCGCGGGTCAACGGGTCGCGTAGGTGCGCCACGTCGTCCTCGGGCTGGATCAGGATCCTCCGGCGGGCCTGCGTGCGGGTCCGGCCGCTGCGCAGCGTCTCCAGGAACACCGTCGGCGCCGGGAAGGGGGTCCGGGCGGCCAGCCCGAGCGGTACCCGCCAGGCCGCTGTCGCCTGCGGAACCGCCACGATCCCGGCACCGACCTCCAGGGTCCGGCAGAGCCGTTGACGCTCGGACGGGCCGGCCGGCCGTACCTCCAGATGGATGCGCTGCCGCCGCGCCGCGACCACCAGCGCGGCGAGGCGGCGCGGCGGGCAGATCTCGGGTACGGCGATCCGCAGCGGGCGCAGCCGGGCGCGCTCGGCGTCGTCGTCCATGGCGTCGGCGAGGTCGACCAGGCGGCGGGCTGACGGCAGCATGTCCTGCCCGAACGACGTCAGCCGCACCGCGCGGGACGACCGGTCGAACAGCCGCGCTCCGAAGTGCTCCTCCAGCGCGGCGATACGGCGACTGGCGACCGACTGGGGGATGCCCGCAGCGGCGGCCCCGGAGGTGAAGCTGCCGTGGCCGCTGACCGCGACGAAGGCCCGGCAGGCGGCGACCACATCCACTCACCGAACCTATACCGGGAGCGCCTGGACGAACCGGCGCGGCACCTGCCCGGCTTCAGGCCGGAGGCGGCCTGAAGCCGGGCACGGTGACACAAGGTGACGCGGGCGTGAGGTGGTGACACCGACGCGTGACTGCGGACCGCTGTCTCAATCTCGCAGTCGCGCAGGAGGCACTCACTGCGAGATTGCGGTCGCCTCCAGTTCGACGAGCACGTCGGGCTCGAAGAGGTGGTCCACCCCGATCAGCGACGCCGGGGGAAGGGGCCAGGGCAGGCCGAGTTCCTCGGCGACCGATTCGATCCCGGCCATGAACGGCCCGATCTTCTCGGGTGCCCAGTCGGTCACGTAGAAGGTCAACCGGACCACGTCCTCGAATGATGCGTCGGCTCCGGCGAGGGCCCGGCCGGTGTTGCGCAGTGCCTGCGCGACCTGCCCGCTCAGGTCGCCCGGCGCGACCGGGGTGCCGTCGCCCAGGCGGGCGATCTGACCGCTGACGTGGATGTGACGTGACCCGGTGGCCACCGCCACGTGATCGTAGGGCGTGTGCGGCTGGAGGCCGTCGGGGCTGAAGCGGATGACAGGCATCGTTTCTCCTCTACTGGAACCAACTCGGTTTACCATTGATACCTAGTTTACGGAGGACACTTCAAGGAGATCTGGTTTCATGCGCGATACCACCACCCCCCGTGCCGAGGAACTACGTATCGACGCGCCGCACCGCGAGTTGCTCGACCAGGTGCTGGACAAGTGGTCGCTCAGCGTTCTCAACGAACTCTGCGAGCGCCCGTGCCGGTTCAACGAGCTGCGCCGGGCGGTTCCGGCGGTGACGCAGAAGTCCCTCACGGCGACCCTGCGACGACTCGAACGCAACGGGATCATCGAACGTCACGTCGTGGCGACCCGCCCGGTCGCGGTGGAGTACCGGATCAGCCGGTTGGGAAAGACCCTGCGGGCCCCGGTCGACGCCCTCCTCGAGTGGGCCGACACCTACATGCCGCAGATCGAACACGCCCGCAAGGCGTTCGACGCGCAGATCGAGTAACGAATGAGGGCCCGGCGTCTTCGTTCCACCTCTCGGCCCGCTGCCCGGAAACCGCGAAGTACGTAGCCGGTAGGCCGGCGCTACTCCGTTCTGCACACCTGCGGCCGTTCCTCGGCTGACCACGGCACCGCGCCGAGGAAGGAGTCCGGATGCCGGTACCGCACTCGCCGGAGCCTCTGCCGGTGGTTACCAGGCGTGATGGTGCTCCGTTCGTGCTCGGATGTTCGGCGATTGATCAGCACGCTCGGAGCACGACCAGCGCAGCACCCCATGCACGGTCGATCACCGCACCGCAGGAGGTGACACCGTGCTCGCGGTGCCGCCCTGACCAGCGTGTTGCGGGCTGCGTCCAGTCTCCGGACCGGGCGGGCCCACCGTCGGCTACCGCAACGGGTGATGCCCCTCCCCCGCGTTCGGGGAAGGGGCCCTCGGGGTTGTCCTGGGTGGGGTCACGTGGTCCAGAGTTCGGCGACGAGGTCGGCGGCCTGGGTCTCCCACTGGGCGTAGTGGTCGGGGTAGGCCGACACCTGTACGGCCTGCGCGGCCTGGGTCAGCGGCATGTCCTGCCAGCCGTCGACCTGCTTCAGGCCCTTCAGGAACGCGGTGGTCGAGTAGGCGGGGTCGGTGATCTGCTCGACCGTGCCCCAACCGCTGGACGGCCGCTGCTGGAACAGGCCCTGCGAGTCGTGGTCGTTGCGGTCACCCAGGTGGCCCAGGTTCTCCAGCTTCGACTCCTGGAGGGCGGTGGCGATGGCGACCACGGCGGCCCGCTCGTCCATGCCGGCCTTCTTGGTGGCCTCGACGATGGCCTTCGCGTTGGCCTTCTGCTCGCCGGTCAGCGGCACGGTCGACTGGTCGGCGGGCACGCCGTGCGGCAGCAGCCTGTCGGTCGACACCTGCTGGCTCGCGGCCACCGGCGTGCCAGCGGCGGTCGGGGTCGGGTCGTGGGACAGGCCCGGGCCGGCGGCGAAACCCGCCGCGGCGGTCAGACCGGCGATGGACAGGACACCACGCTGCACAAGCTTGTTCATGGTCCACAGCTCCATTCGGGGGTCGACGCACACGGTCGGACAAACCACCCACACGGGCGGGTACCGGACGGGTGCGTGAGCACCACACGTACGGGCGCTCCGGGAAGAATCCGGGGGAAGTCACATCCGCGCCGAGCAGGTGCTCCCGGGGGATCGGGCCCGCGTGGGGCGGGCTGCTGCCTCGGCGTGGACATGGTGTAACGACCGGTCGGCCGCCCCCATTCCCCGAGGCCACCGGCCCGCACCCCGGGCGGGCGCGGTGTGTGCCGTTCACGACCAGTGTCCCGCGATTGTTCGGGTCTTCCGACGTGCCCCCGGGGTCCGAACCAGGCAACCTCAGGTCACGCGGCGTCTCCCGGCGATCGGGGCCGGTGTGGCGAGGCAGCCCGGGCCGGCGTCCGCCCGCTCGGCCTTGATATAGATCTATATCTATCAATAGGGTGTGGGCACCTGTTGTCCCCTCTCTGGAACTGGAGTGTGGCCCATGTCCTCACGAAGGATCGGTCGCGGTCTCGTCGCTCTCCTCGCCGGCGCTGCCGCCGTACTGGGCGTCAGCCTGGGAGCGAATCCCGCTCCCGCATCGGCTGCGGGGGTGAACGCCGTGGTCTGCTACAACACCAGCCAGGCCGGCCCGTACGCGGGTATCGCCGACCAGGCCGCCGGGATCTGGAACGCGTACACCAACAACGTCGACATGGCCAAGTGCGGCTCGAACCTGATGATCTACTACACCTACGGCGGTGGCTCCTACGCCGTGCGCTACAGCCTGGGCAACGGCTACGTGGTCATCGACGTCTACCAGGCCCAGCAGTACGCGCCGCTGCGAATCATGACGCACGAGATCGGGCACATCCTCGGCCTGCCGGACAACTACAACGGCCAGTGCTACCTGCTGATGTCCGGCGGCAGCGCCGGTACCGGCTGCACCAACCCCTACCCGTACACGACGGAGGCGCAGCAGGTCGACCGTAACTTCGGCGGATTCGGCGCCGCCGGTGCGCAGGTCTTCCGCGACAGCTGGCCCACGCCTGCCACGATCGGCTGACCGGGCACCGGGCGACGTCCCCGTCCCTCCGGTCAGGCGGCGGATCGTCCCCGGCGGCTTGGTTCGCCGGGGACGGTCCGCCGCCCGGTGTGCCGGGGAGGACGATACGAGGAGACCAGCCCCGGGGCGCCCGACGGCAGGCCGCGCGCACCGGTCAGCGGGTGACCTCGTCGAGCAGTTCGAGCAGGTGCCGGTAGGGCTGCCCGGTCGCCCGGGCCAGCCCGATCTCGCAGGTCCGGTTCACCGAGGCGTACGCGTCGTGCGCGCCGCCCGCGACGGACCGGGCCTCCTCCCGGGTCGCGGCGGCGGTCAGCTCGGGATGCAGCAGTCCCCGGTCCCCGGCGAACCCGCAGCACTGCCAACCGTCCGGCACCACCACCTCGTCGGCGACCGCGCGGGCCACGGCCAGCAGCGCGTCGTCGAGTCCCAGCCGGGTGGACGAGCACGTCGGGTGCAGGGCCAGGAACCCGATCCGGCGGCGCACGGTCAGTCGGGGCAGCAGGTCGGTGGCCGTGTACGCGACCGCGTCGACCACCGCCAGGTCGGTGCCGGTCACGGTGAGCAGCCGGTCGAAGCCCTCGGTGCAGGAGGCGGCGTCGGTGACCACGGTCAGCTCACCGTCGCGGGTGGCCGCGCGCAGCGCCGGCAGCACCCGGTCCCGCATCGTCGCGTACCCGGCGCCGAGACCCTTGGACGACCACGGGGTACCGCAGCACAGGTCGTCGACGCCGTCCGGGACGAACAGGCGGATCCCGGCCCGGTCGGCCAGGGCGAGCAGGGCCCCGGTCACCCCCGGCCCGCCGTCGGCGGAGGCGAACATGGTGTTCAGGCAGGACGGCACGTACACCGCGTGCGGGGCGTCGACCGGGCGGGGGCGACGGGGAGTGCCGCCACCGGGCAGGTCGCGTCGCCACTGCGGGAGACGTTCGGCGCCGAGCACGGCCCGACCGGCGCGGGTGGCCGTCTCGGGTAGCCCGGGTGGCAGTGCGGCGGCCAGGTCGAGACCCCGGGCGAGTACCCGGGTGGTGCTCCCCCACCGTCGGGCGGCGGCCTGCCAGCCGGCCTGCGCGGCGCGGCCCTGCCGTTCGCCGCGCAGTCGTTTCACCAGGTCGCCGGTGTTGATCAGCACGGGGCAGGCGGTGGCGCACATGCCGTCGACGGCGCAGGTGTCGACCACGTCGTAGTCCTGGTCGGCGCGCAGCTGCCGGGCGAGTTCGGTGTTGCCGTCGGCTTCGGCGGCGGCCAGTTCCCGACGCAGCACGATCCGCTGCCGGGGGGTGGTGGTCAGGTCCCGGCTCGGGCAGACCGGTTCGCAGTAGCCGCACTCGACGCACCGGTCCACCTCCGGTTCCACCTGCGGCACCGTCTTGAGGTGGCGCAGGTGGATGGTGGGGTCGTCGGTGAGCAGCACGCCGGGGTTGAGCAGGCCGGCGGGGTCGCAGAGCTGTTTGATCTCCCGCATCACCGCGTGCAGTTCGGCGCCGAACTGGCGGCGGACGTAGGGCGCCATCACCCGACCGGTGCCGTGTTCGGCCTTCAGGGTGCCGCCCCGGGCCAGCACCGCGTCGACCAGGTCCTCGGTGAAGGCCGCGTACCGGTCCGGGGGTTCACCGTGTTCGAACCGTTCGGTGAGCATGAAGTGCAGATTGCCGTCCTTGGCATGGCCGAAGATGACGTTGTCGGTGTAGCCGTACCGGTCGAACAGGGCGGTCAGGTCGACGCAGGTGTCGGCGAGCGCGGCCACCGGTACGGCGACGTCCTCCAGCAGGGCGGTGGTGCCGGACGGGCGGGCACCGGCGACGGTGGCGTAGAGGCCCTTGCGGATGTGCCAGAGGGCGGCGCGGGCGGCGGGTTCGCCGCTGAGCCGGGCCGGGCCGGCCAGCGGCAGTCCGGCGAGCAGGTCGGTGGCGGTGCGGACCCGGTCGGCCAGCGTGTCCGGGTCGCTCTTCTGCCATTCCATCAGCAGTGCGGCGTGCTGGCGGACGGGCAGGTCACGCAGGGCCCGGTCGGCCTGCGGGTCCCGTTGGGCCACCCGCAGGGCGACGGTGTCGAGCAGTTCGATCGCGGCCGGGTCGACGGCGACCAGCTCCGGCATGGCGGCCATCGCCTGCTGGAGGGTGTCGAAGAGGAGCAGGCCGGTCGCGGCGTACGGGTGCACGGGTACGGTGCGGAAGGTGGCCTCGGCGACGAAGGCGAGGGTGCCCTCGCTGCCCACGACCAGGTGGGTGAGCAGGTCGGCGGGCGAGGTGAAGTCGAGAAAGGCGTTGAGCCCGTAGCCCATGGTGTTCTTCATGGCGTACTGGGCGGTGATCCGGCGTACCGAGTCGGGGTTGGCGCGGACCCGGTCACGCAACCGGATCAGCCCGGCGTGCAGGTCGGGTTCGGTGGCCCGCAGGCGTTCGTCGGCGTCCGGGGCGCCGGTGTCCAGCACGGTGCCGCTGGGCAGGACCAGGACCAGGGACTCGATGGTGCGGTAGGTGTTGAACTCGGTGCCGCAGGTCATGCCGCTGGAGTTGTTGGCGACCACACCGCCGACGGTGCAGGCCGACTCGCTGGCCGGGTCGGGACCGAGTTTGCGGCCGTACCGGGCCAGACGGCTGTTGACCTGCCGCAGGGTGACCCCGGGCTGGACCCGGACCCGCTGGCCGTCGTCGAGCACGGTGAGGTCCCGGAAGTGCCGGCGGGTGTCGACCAGGACCTGGTCGGTGACGGCCTGACCGCTGAGGCTGGTACCGCCGGAGCGGAAGGTCAGCGGGACCCCGGCGGCCCGGCTGGCCCGGAGCAGACCGGCCACCTGGTCGACGCTGGTCGGGGTGAGCACGGCCCGGGGGTGCAGCAGGTAGTGCGAGGCGTCGTGGGCGTAGCGGTACCGGTCGACGGCCCGGGTGTGCATCCCGTCGGGGTCGACCGCCGCGAACGGGGCGAGCAGCGGGTCGACGGTTCGTTGCTCGGTACGACTCACGCGGCTCCCTCTCCCCGGCGAATTAGAGGGCAGTTTAGGTCAAGACCGTTTCCGCTCCCCGGTGGTGTCCAGGGTATCGACGGCGGTAGGACCTCCGGGTGCCTCGGCGGTGTGGTCAGGGTCGGGCTGCCGGACCGGCCCGCCAGGTCACCACGTCCACATCGGCATGGCCGCCGTCGGCGCCGATGTCCTGCACCCAGAGCCCGGCGACGGCACCGGCGCCGGCCGGACCGGGCTGGCCGGTGAGGATCGTGGCGTCGAGCACCGGCGGCAGGTCCCGCCATCCGTCGCCGAGGTCGCACCCGAACCGCAGGACCGGACCGGCGAACCGGACCCGCAGGGCGATCCGGGACCGCTCCCCCAGCCGGAGGGTCGCCCCGGGGTACGGGACCAGCCGCCCGGCGGCGCAGCTGAGCACCTCCAGCACCCGCTCCCCGGCGTCGGTCGCGGTGACGTACACGTAGTGCCAGTTGCGGCTGTCGCGGTAGCCGGTGACCCCGGCGAGCTGCCGGTACGTGGCCGGCCGGAACTCCAGCTCGGCGGTGAGCAGGAAGTCCGGGTCGGTGACCGGGCGGGCCACCAGGCTGGGCCGGTACCGCCCGGCGGGTGACTGGCCGCCGACGATGCGCAGGTGGGAGCGGCGGGCGGTCAGGTCGACCCAGTCCGGGGTGGCCGGCCGGCGCAGGGTGGACCACGCGGGGTCGAGGG
>NZ_WVUH01000088.1 GCF_017614955.1 Micromonospora echinofusca | reverse complement strand
GCCTTCCACACCTGGCTGGAGGAGCGGTTCGGGGCGCCGCGCCTGCTGGACGTCGACGAGCTGCCGGGGGCGGCGGACGACGACGCCGCGCCGGACGGTGAGCTGGTCGAGTTGCAGGAGCGCTTCCTGGCCAGCGAGTGGGCCGACCGGGTGCCGGTCGAGGTGGAGGTGCCGTTCGCCACAGTGCTGGCCGGGGTGGTGGTCCGGGGCCGGATGGATGCGGTCTTCACCGCCCCCGGCGGCCGGTACGACGTGGTCGACTGGAAGACCGGCCGGCCGCCGGACGGGCCGGCCGCCGAGGCGGCTGCCGTGCAGCTGGCCGCGTACCGGCTGGCCTGGGCGGAGCTGGCCGGGGTGCCGGTGGACCGGGTCCGGGCGGCCTTCCACTACGTCCGGTCCGGGGTGACGGTCCGGCCGGCGGACCTGCTCGACGCCGAGGGGCTGGCCGCGTTGATCACCGGGATACCCGAGCGCCTCCGCTGAGGGCGTGCTATGTTTGCCGGGTTGCAGTTTTGGTTCCCAGAGACTTCCGCAGTTCAGTCTCAAAGACGTGGCGTGCGCCTGGCGGGATTGTGGCCCCAGGCGCCGTTTGTTATGTCCGGAGTTCTCCGGATGGGGCGACCAGAATCGACAGTCGATCCGCGCCTGCCGGCGTGGACGATCCTCTTCGGCCCCACAACAGGTGTGGGGGCGATCGTTCCGTCAAGGAGACGAAACACATGGCAATTGGCACCGTCAAGTGGTTCAACGCTGACAAGGGCTTCGGCTTCATCACCCCGGACGGCGGCGGCGCCGACGTCTTCGCCCACTTCTCGGCGATCCAGTCCTCCGGCTACCGGAGCCTGGACGAGAACCAGCGGGTCGAGTTCGAGGTGACCCAGGGCCAGAAGGGCCCGCAGGCGGAGAACATCCGCCCGCTCTGAGCTTCCGCCCGACCACCGTCGCCGTCCACGGTCCGGTGACGCCACCCTGCCGGTTCGGCTGGGTGATGCGTCCCGGAGCCGGGGGCACCCCGCTTCGGTGATCTGTTCCACCACCGTGCCGACCGGCACGGTGACGCGATCCGGCCCGCGTTCCGCACGGGACGCGGGCCGGATCCGCGTACCACCCAGGTTCGTGCTTGTGACCACCGGGCTGTGCCCGGTGACAGCGCCCCGACCGGTCGACCGGTCCCGGTGCCTTCCTCGACACGTGCCGCCTTTCGAGGAAGGTCCCGACATGACCCGCACCATCGTTTCCTTCGCTGATGCCCCGCTCGCTCCCGCCCTGCACCGGGAGCTGACCGCGCAGGGCATCACCGATCCGTTCCCGATCCAGGCGGCTACCCTGCCGGACTCGCTCGCCGGCCGGGACGTGCTCGGCCGGGGCCGTACCGGCTCGGGCAAGACCCTGGCCTTCGGGCTGCCGCTGCTGTCCCGTACCGCCGGCCGGCGGGCCCGGCCCGGTCGCCCGCTCGCCCTGGTCCTGGTACCGACCCGGGAACTGGCCCAGCAGGTGACCACCGCGCTGGCGCCGTACGCCACGGCGGTCGGCCTGCGCTGCGCCACCGTGGTCGGCGGGCTGTCGTTGCAGCGCCAGGCCGACGCGCTGCGCGCCGGTGCCGAGGTGGTCGTGGCCACCCCGGGGCGGCTGCACGACCTGATCAACCGGGGTGACTGCCGGCTGGACCAGGTCGCCGTAACGGTCCTCGACGAGGCCGACCAGATGGCCGACATGGGCTTCCTGCCGCAGGTGACGAAGCTGCTGGAGCAGGTCGCGCCGAACGGGCAGCGGATGCTCTTCTCCGCGACCCTGGACTCCGGGGTGGACCGGCTGGTCCGGCGGTTCCTCACCGACCCGGTGTCGCACTCGGTGGACCCGGGTACCGCGACGGTCAGTGCGATGACCCACCACCTGCTGCACGTCGACCCGCTGGACAAGACCGCGGCGGTGACCCAGATCGCCGCCCGGGACGGCCGCACGATCCTCTTCATGGGTACGAAGCACCGGGCCGACCGGTTGGCCCGCCAACTGCTGGCCAACGGGGTACGCGCCGCCGCCCTGCACGGCGGCAAGTCCCAGCCGCAGCGGACCCGGATCCTGGAGCAGTTCCGTACCGGCCAGGTGACCGCGTTGGTCGCGACCGACGTGGCGGCGCGGGGTATCCACGTGGACGGTCTCGACCTGGTGGTCAACGTGGACCCGCCGACCGAGGCGAAGGACTACCTGCACCGGGGTGGCCGGACCGCCCGGGCGGGTGAGACCGGCACCGTGGTGACCCTGGTCCTGCCGGAGCAGCGCCGGGACATGACCCGGATGATGAGCGTCGCCGGGATCCGCCCGAAGTCGGTCACCGTACGCCCCGGCGACGAGGCGCTGACCCAGGTCACCGGCGCGCGGGTGCCGTCCGGGGTGCCGGTGACCATCGTGGCCCCCACGCCGCCCGCCCCGGCGGGGCGGAGCACGGCGGGACGCCCGGCGCACCGTGGCTCGGGTCGGCCGCGCCGCTCCCGTCGGCCCGCCGCGTCCCGGCCGGCCTGACCGTCGGCCCGGGGCCTACCTAGGTACCCGTGCGGATGGCCGATTGGGTCCGATCGCTGACTGTGTCGGCGCTGCGGATGGGCGATCCTGGGCGCGGAGGCGTACGGGTCGCGGTGACCCGTACCGGGAGGGGTAGGCGATGGCGGTCCGCGCCGGTACGGCGGCGGTACGCGCAGCAGCCGTACGCGAGATTCTGTTCGTTCTGCTGATGGGGGTCGGCGGTCTGCTGCTGGCCCTGCTGGCGGCGTTCGCGCCCTGGTATCCGGCCCCGACGGGCCGGCGGCCGGCGGCGGTGGTCGACCTGAACAGTCCGGCCGAGCCGGCGCCCGGCAACGGTCTCACCGCCGCCGACATGGTGGGTGGGCCGTCCCGGGCACCGGGGACGGCGAGCTGACCGGGCCGGTGGTGGCATGGCCACCGCCGGCCCGTCGCCAGTTTCTTTCCCGCGTGGTGTTCACTTTCTGTCATGGGTCTCAATCCGTCGCCGCCCGGTCCGCAGTGGCGGTCCGGGCCGGTCACCCGGAAGTACTCCGCACCGACCGGGTCTCCGGTGCCGCCGCCCGGTCCGGCGCTGCCACCGCCGTCCGGGGCGAACCGGCGGCTGTGGTGGTTCGCCGGTGCGGCGGGCGCGGTCCTGGTGATCGGCCTGGTCGTGGTGCTCGGGGTGACCCTCTCCGGTAACCCGCAGCCGTTCCGGGACCGCCCGGCGGCCCCGACGGACGTCCGGCCCCCGCTGGCCCGGCTCTGCCCGTCGGCGGTCGCGACCGGACCGTCCGGCACCACCCCGGACGCGCCGCCCGGGCCCGGAGCCCCGCCGTCCGGGTCGGTGGAGACCGGCCAGCGTACGGTCGACGAGACGGCCGGCATCTCCTACCGGCGGTACGGGGCGCCCTGGCTGCCCTGGACCGACGTGTGGAACGCGGGCACCCTGGAGGTGCCGTACCGGGTCGGGCAGCACTTCGTCACCGAGGAGGAGTACGACGGGGGCAGCGACTACCACGCCTCGATCCTCTCGGCGGCGGTGCCGGCGGCGGAGAACGACGCGTTGACCTTCGACCTGGCCTGTGTGGGTCGGCAGGTGGCCGCCGACGTCCGGGCCGAGTACTACCCGCAGCCGACCCGGATGGAACTGCTGGCCGACGGGCGGACCACGATCGGTGGCCGGCCGGCCTGGGTGACCAAGTTCCGGCTGCACTTCAAGCGGGCGGGGTTGCGGGCCACCAACGAGTTGGCCGCCGTGGCCTGCATCGACGTCGGCCGGTCGACCGCTGCGGTCTTCTACGTGTCGATCCCGGGTACCCACCGGCACCTGGACTGGGTGGTCGACGACGCGTTGGCCTCGGTCCGGCCGATCTGAGACGGACCCGACACGCCCTGGTCAACCGGGCGGTCCGGCCGCGCTGAACCCGGTGCCGGACCGCCCGGTGGAGCCGGGCGGTCCGGAACGGGACGCGCCGGTCAGCGGCCGGGCTCGGCGCTGGCCGGTACCGGACCGCCGACCTGGCCGGTCAGCAGGTCGGCCAGACTGGCGGCGTCGACCACGTCCTCGATGGCGTGGTGCACCGCCAGCCACACCGCCCGTAGTCCGACGGCGTTGCCGTGGTAGGTGGCCCGGCCGGCGGGCTGGCCCCGGACGGTGGTCAGGTCGCCGTTGACCGCGCGCAGGATGTCGCCGACGGTGATCTCGGCCGCCGGCCGGGCCAGGGCGTACCCGCCGTCGGTGCCCCGGTGGCTGACCAGCAGGCCGCCCCGGCGCAGGTCGAGCAGGATGCCCTGGAGGAAACTGAGCGGGATGTCCTGGGTGGCGGCGAGCGTGGCGGCCTTCACCAGTTGCCCGTCGGGTCCGGTGGCGACGGCGAGCATGGCCCGGAGTGCGTACTCGCTGCGTGCGGAGACGTGCATGGCCGGTCCTCCCTAGTTGCCGGCCTGGTCGAGTACGCCCCACCGGCGCCGGATGGCCTTGTCCGCCGCCCCGAAGGCCGAGTCCACCAGCAGACCGATCACCAGGATCACGATCATGATGGCGATCAGCCGGGGTGCCTCGGACAGCTCCCGGGCATAGGTGAGCTGGGCGCCGATCGAGGTCTTGGTGGCGATCACCACCAGCAGCTCACCGGCCATCAGGCTGCGCCAGGCGAACGCCCAGCCCTGTTTGAGCCCGGCCACGATGGCCGGCAGGGCGGCCGGCGCGATGACGTACCGGTACAGGTTCAGCCCCCGGGCGCCGATGTTGCGGCCGGCCCGGATCAGGATCGGTGGTACGTAGTCCACGCCGTGGATCACTCCGTTGGCGATGGACGGCGCGGCACCGAGTACCACCACGAAGAAGATCGCCTGCTCACTGAGCTGGAAGAGCAGGATCGCCAGCGGGAACCAGGCGATCGACGGCATGGTCTGCAACGCGGTGATCATGGAGCCGAGCGCGGCCCGCAGCACCCGGATCCGGGCCACCGCCAGACCGGTCAGCAACCCGACGACCAGTGCGGCGGCGAAGCCGACCGCAGCCCGGCGGGCGGTGGTGGCCAGCCCGTCCCAGAGCGCCGAGGTGAGCAGGTAGCTGCCGAGGTCGGACAGGACGGTGACCGGTCCGGGCAGCGCCCAGGGTTCCTTCCAGCCGGTCCAGACGACGATCTGCCAGATGCCGAGCGCCAGGGCCAGGGCGGCGATCTTCGGCCAGGTGGCCGACCAGAGCCGGCCCAGCCGGGACGGGGCCTTCTCCTGGGTGGCCAGGTCGAGGGCGTCCAGCCCGGACAGGGTGCCGGAGCCGGTCCGGGCGAGGGTGTCACTGGCCATGCCGGCCCACCTCCGTACGCAGCCGGTCGGTGACCTCGGCGGCGATCGCGGCGACCTCGGCGGAGTCGATGCGGCGCGGCCGGGGGATGTCGACCCGGGTGGAGTAGATGATCCGCCCGGGGCGGCTGGAGAGCAGGATGATCCGGTCGGCCAACCGGGCCGCCTCCCGGACGTTGTGGGTCACGAAGAGCACGCTGAGCTGCCGCTCGGACCAGATCCGTTCCAGTTCGTCGTGCAGGATGTCCCGGGTCATCGCGTCGAGTGCGCCGAACGGTTCGTCCATCAGCAGCACCGGCGTGTCCAGCGCCAGGGTGCGGGCCAGGGCGACCCGCTGGCGCATGCCACCGGAGAGTTCGTGCGGCCGTCGGCCACCGAACTCGCCGAGGTGGACGGTGCGCAGGAGTTCGGCGACCCGCTCCTTCCGTTCGGCCCGGGGCAGGCCGCGCAGCCGCAGCGGCAGCTCCACGTTGGCCGCCACGGTCAGCCACGGGAACAGGGCCGGTTCCTGGAACATCAGACCGGCCGACTGCTCGGAGCCGGCCACCCGGACCTGCCCGCCACTGGGTCGGTCGAGCCCGGCGACCAGGTTGAGCAGCGTGCTCTTGCCGCACCCGGAGGCGCCGACGAGGCAGACGAACTCGCCGGGCGCGACGTCGAGGGAGACCCCGTCGAGGGCGAGGACGGCCTGCGCGCCCCGCCCGTACACCTTGGTCACGCCGTCGAGCGCGACCGCGGGGGTCACGCTCGACGGCGTCGTCGTGGTCGACGTCATGGCTGCGGGACCTCGGGCTTGCCCTGGGCCTTGAGTACGTCGTTGAGGAAGCTCAGGTCGTACAGGCCGTCGAGGTCGACCGGTTGGGTGAGCTGTACGGCGACCGCGTGGTCCAGCCCGGCCTTGAGCGAGGAGGCGATCGGGTCGTTCAGGAACTCCAGGGTCGGCCAGGCCTGCTTGATCAGCTTCAGGTCCAGCGGCTTGCCGGTGATCTTGCCGATGTGCTGGGAGATGGCCTGCTGCGCCTCGTCCGGCCTGGTGTTGACGAAGTCGTTCGCCGCGACCTGTCCCTCGACCAGTTTCTTCACCACGTCGGGGTGGGCCTTGAGGAACTTGGTGCTGACGATCAGGTTGGTGATGACGAACTTCCTGTCCGGCCAGAGGTCCCGCTCGTCGACCAGGACCTTGCCGCCCGCGTTCACCAGCCGGGAGACGAACGGCTCGGGTACCCAGGCGCCGTCGATCGCGCCGCTGCCGAAGGTCTCGACGGTCTGGGCGTTCTCCTGCGGGACGATCTTGACGTCGCCGCCGCCCTCCTTGGTGGTGGTGAGGCCCTTCTCCTTGAGCCAGTAGCGGATCGCCACGTCCTGGGTGTTGCCGAGCTGCGGGGTGGCGATCTTCTTGCCGCGCAGGTCCTCGACCGAGTCGATGCCGGGCTTGACCACCAGCGCGACGCCGCCGGAGGCGGCGCCGGAGACGACCCGGACGGCTTCGCCCTTGGACTTGGAGAACGCGTTCACCGTCGGGTTCGGGCCGATGTAGGTGGCGTCCAGGGCGCCGGAGAAGATCGCCTCGATCGCGGCCGGGCCGGCGTTGAAGGTCTTGGTCTCCAGCTTCACGTCGCTGCCGAGCTTCTCGGCGAAGATGCCCTTCTCGACGCCCACCACGGCGGGGGCGTGGGTGATGTTGGGGAAGTAGCCGAGCCGGAGGGTCACCGGGCCGGAGTCGCCACCTGCGGTCGCACTGCTCTCCCCGTCGCCGCAGCCGGCGGTGGCCAGGGCGGCGACGGCCGTGACGGTGAGGGCGGCCAGGGTGGTCAGCCGACGGGAGGGGAGCCGTCTCATCGTTGTCCAATCCATATAATTCCTACTTGCTTGATAGGGACAGTGGATTATCCGACCCTCTCCCGTCAAGGCCCATCCACATCCCGGGAAGGGGCTGTTCCGGCGTGCCGGGATTTTCCTACTATTCCGATAGGTAATTCGGGAGGGGGTGCCGAGCAGATGACGTTCCACTGGTTCCTGCCGACCTCGGGGGACGGCGACCAGGTCGGCGCCGCGACGGTCACCGCCGGAGCCGCCCGGCACGAACGGGCGGCCACCGTGGAGTACCTGGCCCGGGTCGGGCGCGCCGCCGAGGAGAGCGGCTTCACCGGCGCGCTCACCCCGGTCGGCTCGGGCTGCCCGGACCCGTGGATCACCTGCACGGCCGTCGCCCGGCACACCACCCGGCTGCGGTTCCTGGTCGCGGTCCGGGCCGGCTTCGCACTGCCCACCCTGATCGCCCAGCAGGCCGAGGCGTTCCAGTGGGCCACCGGCGGCCGGCTGGCCCTGAACATCGTCACCGGCGGCGACCCGGCCGAGCAGCGGGCGTACGGCGACTTCCTCGACCACGACGCGCGCTACGCCCGGACCGGGGAGTTCGTCGAGGTGCTCCGGCGGTCCTGGCAGGGCGTCCCGTTCGACCACACCGGCGAGCACTACCGGATCGAGCGGGGCGGGCTCGCCCGGCCACTGACCGAGACCCCACCGGTCTACTTCGGCGGGGCGTCCCCGGCCGCCGAGGCGGTCGCCGCCCGGCTGGCGGACACCTACCTGATGTGGGGCGAGCCACCGGCCGCGATCGCCGGGCGGACCGGGCGGATCCGCCGGCTCGCCGCCGGGCACGACCGGGAACTACGGACCGGGCTGCGGCTGCACGTCATCGCCCGGCCGACCGCCGGGGAGGCGTGGGCCGAGGCGGACCGGCTGCTGGCCGGGATGGACCCGGATCGGATCGCCGCCGCCCAGGCCCGGTTCGCCCGGATGGACTCGGTGGGCCAGGCCCGGATGACCGCGCTCAACGCCGGCACCACCCACGGGCTCACCGTCGCGCCGAACCTCTGGGCCGGGATCGGCCTGGTCCGCGAGGGCGCCGGCACCGCGCTGGTCGGCAGCTACGCCGAGGTCGCGGCCCGGATCGACGAGTACGTCGCGCTCGGCATCGACGAGTTCGTGCTCTCCGGCTGGCCACACCTGGAGGAGGCGTACCGGGTCGGTACGGAGGTGCTGCCCCGCACCGCTCCGGCCCGGGGCGTACCCGCCGGGAGGTGACCGCATCCGCAGGCGCCGACACGCTAGGGTCGAGCCGTGGCGGCGCGGAGATCGAGAATTCCAGCGACGAAGTACCCGGTCGAGCGGTTCACCCTCGACAACGGCCTGCGGGTGGTGCTCACCCCGGACCGTAGTGCCCCGGTGATCGGGGTGGCCGTCGTCTACGACGTCGGCATCCGGTCCGAGCCGGAGGGGCGGACGGGCTTCGCCCACCTCTTCGAGCACCTGATGTTCCAGGGGTCGGAGAGCCTGGAGAAGCTGGCCCACTTCCGGCACGTCCAGGGTGCCGGGGGGACCTTCAACGGCTCCACCCACCTGGACTACACCGACTACTTCGAGACCCTGCCGAGCAACGCCCTGGAACGGGCGCTGTTCCTGGAGGCCGACCGGATGCGCGGCCCCCGGCTGACCGAGGAGAACCTGCGCAACCAGGTCGACGTGGTCAAGGAGGAGATCCGGGTCAACGTGCTGAACCGGCCGTACGGCGGGTTCCCGTGGCTGAAGCTGCCACCGGTCATGTTCGACACGTTCGCCAACGCGCACGACGGTTACGGCTCCTTCGTCGACCTGGAGAGCGCCACGATCGACGAGGCGGCCGACTTCTTCCGGCGCTACTACGCCTGCGGCAACGCCGTCCTCGCGGTCAGCGGGGACATCGACGTCGCCGAGGCGACCGAGCTGATCGGCCGGCACTTCGGTGACGTCGAGGCCCGCCCGGCGCCGGTCCGGCCCAGTTTCGCCGAACCCGACCTGACCGCCGAGCGCCGCGAGTCGTACGTCGACCCGCTGGTGCCGCTGCCCGCGGTCGCCAGCGCCTGGCGGGTACCGGACCCGATCACCGACTTCGCCGGCTACCTGCCGTACGTGGTGCTCGCCGAGGTGCTCACCGACGGCGACGCGTCCCGACTCGTCGAGCGGCTGGCGCACCGGGACCGGACGGTCACCAGCATCGGCGGGTACCTCGGCTTCATGGGCGACCCGTTCGACGTGCGTGACCCCACCGCGCTGCTGCTCCAGGCCCACCTGCCGCCCGGTGGCGACGTCGACGGGGTGCTGCGCGCCGTCGACGAGGAACTGGACCGGCTGGCCACCGACGGGCCGACCGACGGCGAACTGGCCCGGACCCAGGCCCGGATGGCCACCCACCTGCTCCGGGACACCGACGCGGTGCTCGGCCGGGCGCTCAACATGGCCGTGCTGGAGCAGCAGCGCGGTGAGCCGGGCCTGCTCAACGAGCTGCCCCGACTGGTCGGTGAGGTGACCGAGGAGCAGATCCGCAGCGCCGCTGCCACCCTGCGGCCGGAGCGCCGCGCGTCCGTCCAGGTGATGCCCGGAGGTGCCCGATGACGGCGACGACCAGCCCCGCACCGCGTACCCTGCCACCGCTCGGACCCACCCGGCGGCTCAAGCTGCCGCCGCAGGCCGAACGGAAGCTGGCCAACGGGCTGACCGTCATCGCGGTCCGCCGCCCGGCCGTACCGCTGGTGGAGGTCCGGCTCTGGGTGCCGTTCGGCGGTGCCCACCTGGCCCGGGGTGCGGTGCTGTCGCAGACCCTGCTCTCCGGCACCGCCGACCGGTCCACCATCGAGATCGCCGCCGAGTTGCAGAAGGTCGGCGGTGGGCTCTCCGCCGGGCTCGACCCGGACCGGCTGATGGTCTCCGGTGCCGGCCTGGTCACCGGACTGGACCGGATCCTGGAACTGCTCGCCGAGGTGCTGACCGGGGCGGCGTACCCGGCCGACGAGGTGGCCACCGAGCGGGACCGGCTGATCGACCACATCCAGGTCGCGCAGAGCCAACCGGCCCACCTGGCCCGGGCGGCGCTGCTGAAGCGGATGTACGGCAAACACCCGTACGCGGTGCAGACCCCCGAGCCGGAGCAGGTCCGGGCGGTGCGCCCGGCCGCCCTGCGCCGGCTGCACGCCGAGCGGGTCCACCCGGCCGGTGCGGTACTGGTACTGGTCGGCGACATCCGGCCGGAGAAGGCGCTGGACGCGGCCGAGCAGGCGTTGGGCGGCTGGGACGGGGCCGGCCGGGCGGTGACGCTGCCGCCGGAGCCGCCGCTGGAACCGGGACCGCTGCTGCTGGTCGACCGGCCCGGGTCGGTGCAGTCCTCGCTGCGGATCGCGCTGCCGGCGGTACCGAGGACCCACCCCGACCACGCCGCCCTGCAACTGGCCAACCTGGTCTTCGGGGGCTACTTCTCGTCCCGCTGGGTGGAGAACATCCGGGAGGACAAGGGCTACACCTACGGCCCGCACTCGATGATCGAGCACTCGGTTGCCGGGTCGAAACTGGTGGTCGCGGCCGAGGTGGCCACCGAGGTGACCGGTCCGGCGCTGCTGGAGACGTACTACGAACTCGGCCGGCTGGCGTCGCTGCCGCCGGAGGAGGAGGAGTTGGAACAGGCCCGGCAGTACGCCCTGGGCACCCTCCAGCTCGGCATGTCCACCCAGGCCGGGCTGGCGGCACTGACCACCGCGTACGCCGGCAACGGGCTGCGGCTGGACTTCCTCGCCGAGCACGCCGCGCGGTTGGCGAAGGCGAGCCGCGACGAGGTGGCGGCTGCGGCGGCCCGGTATCTCGCACCGGCCCGGGGGGTCACCGTGGTGCTGGGTGACGCGGAGCGGATCGCCGACCCGCTCGGGGTGCTGACCGAGGTCCGGTCGGAGCCGGTGTCGGCGTGACCGACGCCGCCCCGCCACTCGCCCGGTCCACCCTGGACCGGGCGGCGCACCACCGGACCGACCCGGCCTGGCTGGCCGGGGCCTGGTCCAGGGGACGGGCGCTGGTGGTGGACGTGGCGGCCGGCGGCCGGGCCCTGGTCCGGGACGCTGACACCCCGGCGCTGGTCCTGCTGCCGACGGCGGAGGCACCGTCGGTACCGGAGGCGGCCCGGCTGTTCCTCGGCGTCGAGCCGGACGACGTGCCGGTCTTCGCCGTGGTGGCGGAGCTGCCGGAGGTCACCGGTGCCCGGGCGGCGGGACTGCGGGAGGTCGGCCATCTGCTGACCGACCGGGACGCCGGGCTGCTCACCACGGCGGTCGCGTTGGCGAACTGGCATGCCGGGCACGGCTACTCCCCGGTGACCGGCCGACCGACCAGGATCGACGAGGGTGGCTGGTCCCGGGTGGACGACACCGGGCACCGGATCTGGCCCCGGACCGATCCGGCGATGATCGTGCTGGTGCACGACGGGGTCGGTGGTCCGGCGGGCCGGTGCCTGTTGGGCAGCAACGCGGCCTGGCCGGGTCAGCCGGGCCGACGGCGGTTCTCCTGTCTGGCCGGTTACGTCGAGCCGGGCGAGTCGGCCGAGGCGGCCGTGGTCCGGGAGGTCGCCGAGGAGGTGGGCGTACCCGTCGACCGGGTCGAGTACGTCGCCAGCCAGTCCTGGCCGTTTCCCGGCTCGCTGATGCTGGGCTTCCGGGCGGTCGCCGATCCGGCCTGGCCGGTACGCCTCGACCCGACCGAGATATCGCACGCGCTCTGGTTCTCCCGGCGGGAGATCGGCCGGGCCCTGGCCGGTGAACCGGTCCCGGTGGACGACACGACGGCGCTGGCCCTGCCCCCACCGCTGTCGATCGCGTTCCACCTGATCCGGCACTGGCTGGAGTGCGACGACTGAAGCCGCGACCGGGCCGGTTGCGGGTCGCCGGGCCGTGACCGGCCCGGACGGTCTTGGTCCGTGACCGTCGTTGCCGCGGCGGTCACGGACCAAGAACCCTGTCCGTCGTGGCCGGCTGAGGCGTGGTGCACGGCGGGGGAGCCGGGCCGGTCCACGACGGGCGTCTGTCAGCGACCCGGTGGGTCGTCGATCGGTAGTACCTTGACCCGTTGCCGGCCGGAGCGGACGGCGCCGACTGCGGCGAGGGCACGGGCCAGGGTGAGTGCGGCCTCCCGGTCCTCCGCGTGCAGGGTCTGCCGGCGCGGCTCGGGGGCGGTCTGTTCGTCGCGGAGCCGTCCCCCGCGTGCGAACACGGCGGCGAGGTCGGCATCGGCGGCGGCGCGGATGTCGGTTCGGACGATCAGGAACCGCATGGGTGTCTCCGGTGACCGTGGCGGTGACTGGCACGGTGACGTGTCTGCCCTGGTAGTGGGCTTCCGTGGAAGTTCCACGTCAGCTATCTCGTCATGTTACGCAGTGAGAATGTCTCGGCAAGTGGAACGGCTGACCGGATTCCCGACTCCACCGATCAGCTGACCGGATCCTGCCCACCCGGCGTACCCGGAGCGTCAACGGGGCCACCCGCCGGTGGGGCGTACCCGGAGCGTCAACGGGGCCACCCGCCGGTGGGGCGTACCCGGAGCGTCAACGGGACCGCTCGCCGGTGGGGCGTACCCGGAGCGTCAACGGGACCGCCGGCCCGCCCGGGTGGGCGGACCGGCGGTCCCGGTCGGGTACGGCTCAGGCCAGGTCGAACTGCCCGTTCTTGGTGCCGGTGACGAAGTCGCGCCATCCGGCGCGGTCGAAGAGCAGGACCGGACCGCTCCGGTCCTTGCTGTCCCGCAGGGCCACCGCTGCGGTGTCGCCGCTCAGCCGGGCGACCTCCACGCAGTTCGACGTCTGGCTACGGGTGCTGGTACGCCACGGGGCATCCGCCAACTGCTCGGCAAGGAGGGCGTACGGCAGGGTGCTTCGGGTTTCGTTCATGGATGTGCTCCTGGTCGGATAACTCCAGTGGGATGAGTGCTCCGCGCCGGCCGACCGGAACGTGACCCCCCGTAGGTCAGTGCTCCGTCAGGTGTCCACTGTGCCGGCTGCGTTGGGTCGGCGCCGTTGCCAACCCGTGCGCCAGCAGGGACGGTGCCGGCCCGTCACCCGCTCGACCCGCTGCCCGGGACAGCCAGTCCAGCGAGTCCGCAGCGGAGAGTGCCGCCGCGCAGAGCCACTCGAAGACCAGCTTATACCTGTTTAGGTGGTCTCGCTCGTAAACCATGAAGTTGAGAAATTCGCCCTCTATTGCGAGAGTTTCCGGATCGAGTGGATCCGCGAAGCGGTAGAGCGAGAACGCGGTCGGTGGCAGGTACCAGTCCGCGACCGGGACGTCCCGGGGCAGGATCCGCAGCGTCACGTTGGGCAGCGCGGCCAGGTCGCAGAGCTGGACGAGCTGCTCACGCAGCATCTCGGCGGGCCCGACCCGCCGGCCCAGGGCGGCCTCGTCGAGGACCGCGGTGTACTGCGGTGCGTCGCCGGCCCGGTCCAGCAGGGACTGCCGGGCCAGCCGGGCGGCCACCTCGGTGTCCACGTCCTCGGACTCCACCGCCCGGTCCGGATCCCCGCCCGGGTCGAGGGGTCGGGTCGACATGATCCGCACCCGGGCGTACGCCGGGGTCTGCAACAACCCGGGTACCAGCGCCGGGCTGTACTCGCGGATCTCCGCGCAGCCCGCCTCCAACTCGGCGTAACTGCGCTGGCGCTGGGTCATCACCGGGTACGACCGCAGCCAGCCGCGCATGTCGCCGGCCTCCCGGGTGATCGCGGCCAGCTCCTCTCGGAGCTGTTCGTCCACCTGGTAGAGGCTGAGCAGATCCAGTACGTCGCGCAGGTCCGGCCGGCTGCGGCCGTTCTCCAGTCGGGACAGTTTGGACGCGGAGGCCCAGCCGACCCGGTCGATGACCTGGTCGCCGGTGAGACCGGCGGCTTCCCGCAGGCGGCGCAGCTCGGTGCCCAGTCGACGCCGGCGCAGGATCGGGCTCGGTACGGCAGGCGGCACAGGAGTCCCCTTCTCGGTGACGACGCCCCGGTCCTCGACACGGGGCGGTGACTCTATGGAATTCGCCCCCCACGGTCAGTATGGACGTCATGTCCGCCGGCCGTTGTCCCCGTCCGGGCGTGTCTCGCCACGAAAAATCGCCGCCCACACCGCCCCGGGCTGCGGAAACACGCCGACGCGCGGCACCGGTCCGGCCCGACCCGTCGATCGGAAGGGACCCCTCGCCCATGCGCACGATCCTGCGCCACCCCGGTTTCCGACTACTCTTCAGCGGCCTCCTCGCCAGCATGGTCGCCGAATCGATCCTGCTGCTGGCCCTCGCGATCTGGGTCAAGGATCTGACCGGGTCGGACGGGATGGCCGGGGCGACGATCTTCGCCACGGTCGCGCCGATGGCCGCCGCGCCGCTGGTCGGCTGGGTGGTGGACCGGTTCCCGCGCCGGTCGTTCTTCGTCACCGCCAACCTGGTGACCGCCGTGCTGCTCACCCCGCTGCTCGCGGTCCGGGACGCCGGGGACGTCTGGATCATCTACGCGGTCGGCGCGCTCTACGGGCTGTCGTACATCGCCCTCACCGCCAGCCTCAACGGGCTGGTCCGGGAGATCGTCCCCGGCGACCTGCTGGCCGAGGCGAACGGGGTGCTCCAGACCGTCAAGCAGGGGCTGCGGTTGGGCGGTCCACTGGCCGGGGCCGGCCTCTACGCCGGTGTGGGCGGCTGGGCCCTGGTCGCGCTCGGCGCCACCGGCTTCGTCACCGCGGCCGTCGTGGTCCGGGCGGTCCGGGTACGCGAGGTCACGCCCGTCCGGGAAGAGGTGAGCTGGCTGACCGAACTGGGTGCCGGGCTGCGCCACCTGCTCGGCGTGCCCCCGCTGCGCCGGGCGGTGACCGGTACCGGGCTGGCCGTCCTGGTGATGGGACTGAGCGAGGCGCTGATCTTCGCGTACGTCGACCAGGGGCTCGGTCGGGAACCGGCCTTCGTCGGCGTCCTGGTCACCGTGCAGGGCATCGGTGGCCTGCTCGGTGGGCTGATCTCCGCCAAGGTGGTCCGGCGGGTCGGGGAACTCGGCGCCCTCGCCGCCGGCAACGCCGCCTTCGCCCCCGCCATGCTGGCCCTGGTGTACCCGGAACTCTGGCTGGGTTTCCTCGCGTTGATCCTCGCCGGGGTCGCGCTGCCACTGACCTTCGTCGGCCTCAACACGCTCATCCAACGGCGTACCCCGGCGCCGCTGCTCGGCCGGGTCACCACGGCGTCGGAGGCACTGGTCAGCGGCCCGCAGTCGCTGTCGATCGGGTTCGGGGCGCTGCTCGTCGGCCTGGTCGACTACCGCCTGCTGTTCCTGCTGATGGCGCTGGCGGTGTTCGGCGCGGCCACCTACCTCTGGACCGGCCGCCGGCTCTCGGCACCCGAGCCGGCACCGACCCTCCCCGGTGACGGGCCGACCCTCCCCGGGCCGGTGACTCCTGGCGCGACCGTCTCCGGGCTGGCGGCTCCTGGTGCGGTGGGGTCCGCGTCGGCGGTACCGGCGCCGGCCGTCCCCGGGCCGCGTCGGCCGGCCGCCTCCGAGATGGGCGTACCCGCCGGGGGTCGGACCGGGTGAGGTGCCGCTGAGCCGCCCGGGTGCCAGGAGCCGTCCGGGTGTTAGGAAGGGCCCCTTCCTCTACCGAAAGCGATAAGAAGGGGCCCTTCCTTGCACCTCAGGCGCCGGCGATCGCCGCGAGCTGCTGCTTGACCTGGTTGATCGTCGGGTTGGTCAGGGCCGAGCCGTCGTCGAACCGCAGGGTCGGTACGGTCTGGTTGCCGCCGTTGACGCTCATCACGAACTCGGCGGCGGCCGGGTCCTGCTCGATGTCGATGACCTGGTACCCGATGCCCTCCCGGTCGAGTTGCGACTTCAACCGGTGGCAGTAGCCGCACCAGGGGGTGGAATACATCGTCAACATGCTCAGGTCCTCCACGAGGTCGATCCGGCCGGTCGGCCCGGCGGCCCGCGTGCTCCGCCGACCAGCCAGGCTAACCGCTGTAACGCTCGGGACGGCTGACATGATTCCTAGCTGTGGCGGTTGACGCAGGGGCGCGGCAGGTACTCGGTGGGCTGGACCCGGAGCAACTGGCGGCGGTGACCGCACCGGCCGGGCCGGTCTGCGTGCTCGCCGGGGCGGGCACCGGCAAGACCAGGGCGATCACCTCGCGGATCGCCCACCGGGTGCTCACCGGGGAGATCTCCGCCCGGCACGTGCTGGCGGTGACCTTCACCGCCCGGGCCGCCGCCGAGATGCGGGCCCGGCTCACCGCGCTCGGGGTGGGCGGGGTGCAGGCCCGGACGTTCCACGCCGCCGCCCTGCGCCAGGTCCGCTACTTCGCCCCCCGTCTGCTCGGCGGCCGGGAGATGCCGGAACTGCTGGACAGCAAGGTCCGGCTGGTCACCCTGGCGGCGGCCCGGGTCGGGGTACGCACCGACCGGGCGGCGGCCCGGGACCTGGCCAGTGAGATCGAGTGGGCCAAGTCGTCCCTGGTCGAGCCGGGGGAGTACGTCGTGGCGGCGGCCAAGTCGCAGCGGGAGACCTCTCAGGACGCGGCGAAGGTCGCCGAGGTCTTCGCCGGCTACGAGCAGATCAAACGCGCCAACGGCGTGATCGACTTCGAGGACATGCTGCGGGCCGCGGTCTGGGGGATCGAGGAGCACCCCGACGTGGCCGAGCAGGTACGCGGCCAGTACCGGCACTTCGTGGTCGACGAGTACCAGGACGTGAACCCGTTGCAGCAGCGGCTGCTGGAGGCGTGGCTGGGCGGCCGGGACGACCTGACCGTGGTCGGTGACGCCAGCCAGACCATCTACTCGTTCACCGGGGCCACCTCGTCGTACCTGGTCGACTTCCCCCGCCGGCACCCGGACGCGGTGGTGGTCCGGCTGGTCCGCGACTACCGCTCCACGCCGCAGGTGGTCGGCCTGGCGAACGCGGTGATCCGGCAGGCCCGGGGGGCCGAGGCCCGGCTGCGGTTGGAACTGGTCGGGCAGCGCCCCGCCGGCCCCGAGCCGGACCTGCGGATCTTCACCGACGAGCCGGCCGAGGCGGCGGCCGTCGCGGCGCGCTGCCGGCAACTCGTCGCGGCGGGTACCCCGGCCCGGGAGATCGCCGTGCTGTTCCGGACCAACGCGCAGTCCGAGGCGTACGAGAAGGCGCTCACCGAGGCCGAGGTGCCGTACGTCGTGCAGGGCGCCGAGCGGTTCTTCGAACGTGCCGAGATCCGGCAGGCGATGGTGGCGCTGCGCGCCGCCACCCGGTCCATCCCGGGGGAGACGCCGCTGGTCGAGGCGGTGGTCGAGGCGCTGGCCGCGGTCGGCTGGGCGCCGGACGCCGCGCCACCCGGTGGTGCCGCCCGGGAGCGCTGGGAGGCGCTCGCCGCCCTGGTCCAGCTCGCCGAGGAGTTCGCGGCCAGCCCGGCCGTGCTGCCCATCGGGGAGGCGGCGACGGTCGAGCGCCCGGTCACGCTGGCCGACTTCAACGAGGAGTTGCAGCGGCGGGCCAGCCAGCAGCACGCGCCGACGGTCGACGGGGTCACCTGTGCCTCCCTGCACTCGGCCAAGGGGCTGGAGTGGGACGCGGTGTTCCTGGTCGGTCTGGCCGACGGCACCCTGCCCACCACCTACGCGAAGACCGCCGAGCAGCAGGAGGAGGAGCGCCGGCTGCTCTACGTGGGGATCACCCGGGCCCGGGAGTGGCTCTGGCTGTCGTACGCCTCGGCCCGCTCGCCGGGTGGTCGTCCCCGCCGGCCGAGCCGGTTCCTGCCGCAGCTGGACGGTTCGGGCGGCGGTGAGCGGGCCGGTGCCCCGGCGGCCCGCAAGGGGGAGCGGCGGCGTAACCAGATCGTCTCCTGCCGGATCTGCGGCGCCACCCTGCTCGCCGGTGCGGACCGCAAGCTGGGGCGCTGCCCCACCTGCCCCTCCGACATCGACGAGGAGCTGTACGAGCGGCTGCGCCTGTGGCGGGTCCGGGTGGCCGGCGAGCAGAAGGTGCCGGCGTACGTGGTCTTCACCGACGCGACGTTGACCGCGCTGGCCGAGCGCAAGCCGAGCCGCTCCGAGGAACTGCTGGCCATCGCCGGGATCGGTCCCCGCAAGCTCGGCCTGTACGGCGAGGCGGTACTGGCCCTGGTGGCGGGCGCGGACGTCGACACGCTCGCGCCGGAAAAAACTTCGGAAATCGAGTCGTAAATTCGTTTGCCCTCGCCCCGGGGTGAGGAATAGCCTCAGGACACACCTCGCGAGCGGCGCCATTCGGGCTGCTCACGGGGGGTCGACCGGGTTCATCACGAGAGTCAGTCAGGAGGTGGCACCAATGGAGATTCTCGCCTACGCGCGACCGTCGGTGCTGCCGGCTGCCCTCGTCTCCCCGCGTGCCCTGGGCGCGCAGTGGGCCCTGGGTCGGGCCGTCTGCGCACCGCAGGCTCACCAGCTTCCGCAGGCGCACCAGCTCCGGGATCGGTTCGAACTGATCCTGGCTGCCGTGCCGACCGGAGTTGAGGGCACCAGTGGCTTCACCGGCAACGGTGTCGATGGCGCCACGAAGCGCATGGCCGTCCGCGGCGTTCCACCTCGAGGTAGACCGGTCTGAGTCTTCAGACCAACCGGCTCACCTCGAGGCCGCGGAACCCGCTACCGGGATCCGCGGCCTCAGTTTTTTGCACCGCCGAAGTGTCGGAACACCGATCGAAGAGATCGAAGTGAGAGAGAGGTGACCGGGAGATGAGTCTGGCGTTGGCCCCGCTCGACCTGAACGTCGAGCTGGAGGCGAACCTCCCCTGCCGGAAGTTCGACCCCGACCTGTGGTTCTCGGACTCGCCTGCCGAGCTGGAGCTGGCCAAGTCGCTCTGCGGGGACTGCCCGCTGCGCGTCGAGTGCCTGGCCGGTGCGGTGGAGCGGGCCGAGCCGTGGGGTGTCTGGGGCGGCGAGATCTTCGAGCGTGGCGCGGTCGTCCCGCGCAAGCGGCCCCGGGGCCGTCCGCGTAAGGCCGACGTCGCCCGCGACGCCGTGCTGCGGGTGGAGGCCGAGGCCCGGCTGGCGGCCACCGGTGTCGTCACGTCACGCAACACGGTCCGGCTGGTGGCCTGACATGTTCCCGATCCGTGGTTCCGCCGGTCCGCGACCGGCCCTGAGAAAAGCCCGCACCACCGAGTACCCGACCCGAAACGGAATCACCGAGATGCATCTAATCCACGAAGCGTTGTCGAGGGCGCGAATGCGCCGGCCTCAGGCCGGCACCAGCACCACGCGCACTGAGGCACCCCGATCCGCCCGTACCGTTGCCGTCGACGCCCGTCGTCAGGCGGCCCGCGACCTGGGCTCCGTGTAACCACCACCCCCCCCGTCACACCAGGGCATGTCCTGTGATCTCCGGATCGCGGGGCATGCCCTGGTGTGCGTTCAGGCGGGACGGCGGACGGTCGGGGCCGGCTGGCGCTGTCAGGCGGGTACGGCGAACCCGGGCAGCCAGCGTTCCATGATCTCCCGGTACGGCGCCTCGGCCTCCAACTGGCAGAGCACCCCGATCGACCCGAGGGTCACCCGGTGGATGAGCAGGTACGACGGGGGAAGGTTGAGCTGCCGGCCGAGCTGGTACGCCGCGGAGCGGGGGTTGCCCAGCCGGGTCGCCTCGGCCCGGAGCCAGGCCCGGCTGAACCGGAACCGGTCCACCGCCACCGGCTCCAGCATCGGGAGGACGTAGTCGAGCACCGCCCGCGCGTCGATCGTCTCGGTCGACTTCACGAAACCCTCGGCGTGCAGGCCGGCCACGACGGCGTCGGCGTCCCCGGCCAGGGCGAGCCGGATGAGCCGCCCGATCGGTTCCGGGGTGCCCTCCGGCAGCCGCGCGACCGCACCGAAGTCGATCACGCCGAGTCGCCCGTCGGGCAGCAGCCGGAAGTTGCCCGGGTGCGGGTCGGCGTGCAGCAGCCCGGCCCGCTCGGGTGCGGACAGGTGCAGGACCGCCATCAACCGGCCGGCGGTGTCCCGGTCCTCGGTGCTGCCCTCCCGGATGATCGCCGAGAGCGGGGTCCCCTCGACCCAGTCGGTCACCAGGACCCGGGGTGCGGCGGCGACCACCGCCGGGATGAAGATCTCCGGGTCGTCGGCGTACGCGGCGGCGAAGGCCCGCTGCGACTCGGCCTCCAACTCGTAGTCCAGCTCCTCGGTGATCCGCTCCCGCAGCTCGACCAGGAGCGGCTTGATGTCCAGCCCCGGCTGGATGGCCCGGAACATCCCGCCGAGCCGGGAGAGCTGCTTGAGGTCGGCGAGAAGGGCGTCACCGGCACCCGGGTACTGGATCTTGACGGCGACCGGTCGGGCGACCGCTTTGGCCCGGCGGCCCCGTCCGGTGGCCGGTACCGGTCCGCGCCAGCGGGCCCGGTGGACCTGCCCGATGCTCGCCGCCGCCGCCGGGGTGTCGTCGAACTCCTCGAACAGGTCCCGCCAGTCCGGACCGAGCTGCTCGGCGAGGACCCGGTGCACGCTGGCCGCCGGCAGCGGCGGGGCGGCCTCCTGGAGCTTGGTGAGGGCCTGTCGGTACGGCGCGGCCACCTCCTCGGGCAGGGCCGCCTCGAACACCGACAGGGCCTGGCCGAACTTCATCGCTCCGCCCTTGAGCTGCCCGAGGACGCTGAAGAGCTGCTCGGCGGTGCGTTGCTGGATCTCGGCGGAGATGACCTCGGACGCGAGCCCGGTGACCCGCTTGCCCATGCCGAGGACGGTCCGCCCGGCGAAGCCGAGCGGCAGTGCGGCGAGCTTGGCGGTGCGGGACACGGCCCGGCGCGGGATGTCGGTCACCCGATCATTGTGACCGACTCTCGGGCTGCGGTGCTGCCAACGAGAGGGTGGCCGGGGCCACCTCCCGTCCCACCGGTCGCCGGGCGCCACAGTCGCACCCCGGGTGCGGGGGCCAGACCCGCCGACGCAGCCGACCCGGCGAACTGATCTCCACCGCCCCGCCGACGGTCTCCGGGGTACCGCCGTCCAGCACGGTGAGCACCTCGCTGGTGGCGTAGGCGACTGCGGCGAGCAGGGTCGCCGTGGCGCAGGGCTCCCCGGCGGTCTCCCCGGCGAGCTGCGCGGCCAGGGCCGGCCAGGCCGGGTCGCGGTCCCGGCGGTGCAGGTCGAGGCAGTTCAGGCAGGGACCGGCGGGTGGGCGGACCAGCGGCCCGATCACCGGTACCCCGTCGCGGAGCCCGACCAGCAGGTGCGGCTGCCGGCGGCGGGCGTACCCGGCGGCGAGCAGCGCGGCGGGCCGGTCGCTCCCACCCTGTACGACCAGGGTGGCGTGGCGCAGGCTGACCGGGGCGGTCCGGGTCTCCGGCACGGTCCGGTGGACCGCCTCGGCGACGGCGACCGACCGGGGTCGTCCCTCGTCGCCGCTGACCAGCCAGCCGGCGGCGATGTCCACGGCGTCCACCCGCCCGTCGAGTGCCGGATCGACGTGACCGACCCCGGCCTGTGCCAGCGTGACCGCCAGCGGGCCACCGAGGCGGCCGTACCCGGTGACCACGACCCGGGCGGCACGTCGGCGGCGGAGCAGCTGGGCGGGGGTACCGGGGTGTTCCGGGGCCCGGAGCGCGATCGCCGCCGCCTCACCGGCGAGCCGGGTCCGGGCCGGGCCGGTCAGCTCGCGGGGCAGCAGGGTGTGCGCGGCGACCACCAGACCGGCGGTACGCAGCGCATCGAGCAGGCTGCGGGCATCCGGGCGACCCACCCGGATGCGGGCGGCGTGGTCGAGGATGGCCCGCTCGCTGTGCCCGCCGTCGAGCAGGTCGAGTAGCCGGGCGGCGGCCGGGTTCGCGATCTCCAGGAGCACCGCCCGGGCCGGATCGAGGCCGAGTTGCAGGGTGTGCCGGTCGCGCCACAGGCGGG
>NZ_WVUH01000087.1 GCF_017614955.1 Micromonospora echinofusca | reverse complement strand
GATCCGGCCGGTACCCCCTGAACGGAACCTGTCATGCTGCTCGACCCCCGCGCGCCCCGGTTCGCCGCGGCCGTCACCACCGTCGTCCTCGCCGTCGCGCTGATCACCGGCTCGGTTGCGCTGCTGGTCGCCCAGGCGGCGGTCTTCGCCGGCACGGCGGCGTACCCCCGGCTCGGCCCGTACGGCCTGCTCCACCGTGTCCTCGTCGCGCCCCGGCTCGGCCCGCCCGCCGAGCGGGAACCGGCCGCCCCGGTCCGGTTCGCGCAGCTCGTCGGGCTGGTCTTCACCGTGGTCGCGGTGACCGGTCAGCTCGCCGGTGTGCCGGCGCTGTTCCTGGCCGCGACCGGCGCGGCGCTCGCCGCGGCGTTCCTCAACGCGGCCTTCGGCGTCTGCCTCGGCTGCGAGGGATACCTCGCGGTGCGCCGGCTGCTCGGCCGGCCGGTCGCGGCACGGGTGCCGGTCCGCTCCTCCTGACCCCCCGGGCGGTGCCGGCCGCTGCCCTCCCCGGGCGGTGCCGGCGCTGCCACCGCCTTCCCGGCGGTGCCGGCCGCTACCGTCGGTCCAGGGCCCGCAGAAGGTTGCCGCCGAGGATGTCGATGCGTTCGTCCGGGGCGAGTCCGTCGAGGCCGACCGGGTGCAGGGTCTGCGCGAACGACACGTGGTCGAGCGCGGGAGCGTAGTCGGACCCCCAGTACAGCCGCCGGGTGCCGAAGCGGGCCAGCAGGAGGTCGACGAAGGGCCGGGCGGCCGGGTGCGGGAAGTCGGACGAGGGGACGCTGACCGCGTACAGCCCGGAGATCTTGACCCCGACGTGGGGTAGCCGCGCCAGGTCGGTCAGCGGTGCGAGGATCGCGGCGGCCGTCTCCCGGTCCGGTGTGCCGGGCTGTGCCCCGGGTAGCCCGAGGTGGCTGAACAGCACCGTGCAGCCGTCCAGCCCGGCCAGGGCCGGGCCGAGCCGTGCCGACGCGGCAGGGCTGGCGTTCAGGCTGACCACGGCCGCGACCCGGTTCAGTGCCGGGGCCACCCGGGTCGTCCAAGCCGCGAAGTCGTCGGCCGCCGCCGGGTCCGGCAGGTACCCGGCGATGCCGACGAAACCGGCCGCCCAGTACTCCTCCAGGTCGACCCCTGTCCCATCTGGCGGGACGTAGGCGACCGGTGCGATCCAGTCGTGGGTCGCGGCGAGGCGGGCGATGTGGGCGTTGTTCCCGGTGAACCGCGCTTCCCCTTCGTAGCCGACCACCAGCGCCCGGCTGATCCCGTGAGCGCGGCGTATCCCCTGGTAGACGGCGAGTTCGTCGCCTCCGGCGGGGGAGTGGCCATACCGGCCGGGGTAACCGTCGGCGAACAGGTGCAGGTGGGCGTCGGCGCGTCGCATGGTCGGACCCTAACTCACATCTGCCTGGCCATTGACGTGGCGGGACCCCTGGCTTAGGTTCTTGTCTCAATTAGGTCCGGATTAAACGGCGCGAGCAAGGGGTGAACCGCGTGACGCTGGCAGGCGACGACGTTGACGAGCTGGTGCGGTTGCGACGCCAGCTTCATCAGCACCCCGAGCTGCGGTTCACCGAGAAGCGGACGGCTGCCGTCCTCGCCGGGCTGCTTGGTCCGCTCGGCCGGATCCGGACCGGAATTGCCGGTACCGGTCTGCTCCTGGAGATCGATGGAGCGGCTCCCGGGCCCGCAGTGCTTCTTCGGGCCGATATGGACGCCTATCCCGTTCAGGACGCCAAGCAGGAGCCGTACGCGTCCCGCACTCCGGGCGTCTGCCACGCCTGCGGGCACGACGTGCACATGACCGTCGCGTACGGCGTCGCCGCCCGGATCGCCGCCGACCCACCGGCCCGGGGTTCGGTGGCCGTGCTGTTCCAGCCGGCGGAGGAGATCCCGTTCGGTGCCGACTCCGGTGCCGCTGCGGTGCTGGCCGACGACGCCCTCCGCGACCGACGGTTCGACGCGGTACTCGGCCTGCACTGCTGGCCCGAACTGCCGGCCGGCGCGCTGGGCATCGACCGGGCCACCGCGATGGCCGCCAAGGACGCCTTCCGCGTCGAGCTGCTCGGCCGCGCCGCGCACGCCGCGACCCCGGCCCTGGGCCGCGACGCCATCCTCGGCCTGACCGCGATCGTCACCACCCTGCACGCCGCCGTCGCCCGCGCCCGCAACCCCCAGGAACTGGTCGCGTTCAACATCGGCACCATCTCCGGCGGAGCCAGTCAGAGCCAGGTCGCCGACCACGCCGAGGCGACCGGCACGCTGCGGACCCTCGACCCCGCCGTCCGGGAACGGCTCAAGACGGTCATCGAACGGGTCATCCGCCAGCAGGCCGCCGCCCTCGACCTGGGGGTCCGGTTCACCTGGGCCAACGAGATGCCGGCGGTCCGCAACGCCCCGGAACTGGTGGCCCTCGCGCACACCGCGCTGCCCGGTCTGGTCGACGTGGTCGACCTGCCGGTACCGCCGCTGACCACGGACGACTTCGCGCTGCTCGGTGCGCTCGGACCGAGCCTCTACGTCAAGCTGGGCGTCGTCGGGGACCGGGGCGGGGCGTCGCTGCACTCCGGCGCGTTCGACGTCGACGAACGGTGCCTCCCCGCCGGGGTGGCCGCCCTGGAACGGCTCACCCGGGCGGTGCTCGACGGCGCGCTGACCGCCGACCCGGCGCACGACCCGACCCCAGCGGAGACCGGTCCGGTACCGGCCGGGGCGGTGGACGCATGAGCACCGGACCACGGGTGGCGGTGATCGGGACCGGCGCGTTCGGTGTCCGGCACGTCGCCGCGTACCGCTCCCTGGGGGTGCGGGTCGACGCGCTGGTCGACCCCGACGCGGCCACCCGGGACCGGGTCGCCGCCCGCTACGGCGTGCCGCACACCGTCGACACCGTCGCCGACCTGCTCGCCACCGCCCCACCGGACGCCGCCTCGGTGTGCGTACCCGGGCCCGCGCACCGGCCGGTCGCCCTCGCCCTGCTCGCCGCCGGGATCCCCGTCCTGGTGGAGAAGCCGTTGGCCGCGACCGTCGCCGACGCCACCGCCATCGTGGCCGCCGCCGAACAGCACGGGGTGCTCTGCGTACCCGGACACATCCTGCGGCACAGCCCCGCCCACCGGGCGCTGTACGACGCGGTCCGCGCCGGCCAGCTGGGACAGGTACTGGCGGTCTCCTCGCGACGGGACCGGCCCCGCACCCTGACCCGGCTCTTCCCCGACGAACACCCCGCCCTGCTGACCGCGGTGCACGACATCGACCTGGCGCTCTGGTACGCCGGGTCGCCGGTCGTGGAGGTACGCGCGGCGGCCCGGACCCGACCGGGATCGGTGAACCCGGTCCTGGTGTGGGCGGAGCTTCGGCACGCCAACGGCGTCGTGTCGTCGATCCGCAACAGCTACCTGCTGCCCGACGACACCCCCAACCACACCTCCGACCTGGTCGAGGTGTACGGCACCGACGGTGTCGGCCACGTCGACCTCGGCCATCCCACCGTGCTCGTCCAGGCCGGGCGGACCGAGGCGCCGGACTGGCTGCTCTCGCCGGCCGACGGCGGCGGTGCGCTCGCCGCCGAACTCCGGCACTTCCTCCGCCTGGTGGACGGTACCGAGTCGTCCCCGGTCGTCCCGCTGGCCGACGGACTGCACGTGGTCCGGGTGGCCGCCGCCATGGCCGACAGCGCCACCGCCGACGGCGCGGTACGCCGCCTCACCTGATTCCCCCCTCGCTGACAGGAGCTTCAACCGATGAACCGACGTAGACTGGCCGGCCTCTTCGCCGCCGGTGTCGCCGCCGCCGCGCTGCTGACCGGCTGCGGAGGTGACGACAACACCACCGACGGCCCGGTCACCCTGAAGGTGCTGACCTGGGAGCCGGGTGGCGCCGAGTACTGGAAGCAGGTCAAGACCAGCTTCGAGGCCGGCCACCCGGACATCAAGCTGGAACTCCAGTCCGTGCCGTTCGACAAGTACCCCGAGGTGCAGGGCCCGTACATCACCTCGCAGTCCGGCCCGGACGTGATGGCGAACAACGCCGGACTGGAACTGTTCGACCGGCGCAGCGCGTACGTGCCGTTGGGTGCGCGGGCGGCGGAGATCAACAAGGACCTGGTCACCTACAGCGGCGCCTGCGAGGGCTTCGACACCAGCAAGCCCTGCTACGGCGTGCCCTTCTCCTACCAGGGCAACGTCCTCTACTACAACAAGGCGGTACTGACCGCCGCCGGGCTCGACCCGGAGCGGCCCCCGACCACCTGGGAGGAGTTCGGTGCGGCCTGCGACGCGGTGAAGAAGTCCGGGAAGACCTGCCTGGCGCTCGGCCTGTCCGGGGTCTTCCCGGCCTACTGGGACTTCCCCGAGATCGCCCGCAGCTACCTGACCGAGGACGACATCCGGGGGCTGCTGGCCGGCACGCTGTCCTGGAAGGACCCGAAGCTGGTCTCGGTGCTGGGCAAGCTCGCCGAGATCAGCACCAAGGGGTGGACCAACAAGAACGCCCCGTCGATCACCATGCTGCCCGACGGTGCGGACATCTTCCAGCGCGGTGACGCCGCCTTCGCCGGGACGATCATCTCCGACGCGGTGAACTGGGAGGCGTTCGGCAAGGCCCTCGGCGACGACAAGCTCGGGGTGACCCGCTGGCCGGCGGTGAACCCGGGTGCCCCGCTGGCGCAGAAGTTCTCCGGTATCGAGGGCGCGGTCTACGGGGTGACCCAGTGGAGCGAGAAGAAGGAGGCCGGCCTGACCTTCATCAGCTGGCTCGCCGGCAAGGAGAACGGTGAGCTGTGGGTCAAGCACGCCAAGGGCCAGCCGCTGAACAAGAACGTCGACAAGGCACTGCTGCCCTCCTCGCCGGCCTTCCAGAAGATCCAGGAACTGGTGGCGCAGCCGACCCTGCACGCCGGGGTGATGCTCTCCGGTCCGGAGGCCGACGCCCTGGCCCGGGGCTGGCAGCAGGTGGCGCTCGGTCAGCTCACCGTCGACAAGTGGGCCGACCAGATGCAGCAGGCGCTGGAGCGCAGCCCGACGAAGAAGCAGAGCAAGTAGTCGCCCACCGGGTGGGGCGGTCCGCCGCCCCACCCGGCCAGCCCCGGAGAGGACCCCGATGACGATCTCCACCACCCCGGTACCGGAGCCGGTGGTCGCGGACCGCCCACCCGAGCCCGTGCGCCGGCCGGCCCGGCACGCGCGGCTGCGGGAGTGGTGGCTGGGTGCCGCCCTGGTACTGCCGGCGCTCGCCCTGGCCGTCGCGTTCAAGCTGGTGCCGCTGGGCCGGGGTGTGGCGACCAGCCTCGAATCGTCCAGCGGGTTCGACGGCACCTCGTTCGCCGGCGCCGACAACTACGTCCGGATGTTCGACGACCCGGTGGTCCGGTCCAGCTTCCGCAACGCCCTGCTGGTGGTGGCCACCCTGCCGGTCTGGGTGGTGCTGCCCCTGGTGCTGGCGGTGCTGATCCACCAGCAGGCTCCCGGCTGGAAGTTCTTCCGGGCCGTCTACTTCATCCCGTACACCGTCGCGCCGATCGTCGTCGGCATCATGTTCCGGCAGATCCTCGCCCCGGACGGGCCGATCAACGCGCTGCTGCGCCGGGTCGGCCTGGAACCGTTGGCGATCGAGTGGCTCAACGGCCGGTACAGTGCGCTGTTCTCGCTGGTGGCGGTCGCGCTCTGGAGCTTCTTCGGGCTGGGCGTGATGACCTACCTCGCCGGGCTGGCCACCATCCCCGGGGAGACCCTGGAGGCGGCGTACCTCGACGGGGCGGGCTTCTGGCGGCGGCTGTTCCACGTGGTCGTGCCGATGCTGCGGCCGACCGTCGCCTACTGGAGCGTGCTGTGCGCCTCGGGCGTGCTGATCTGGCTGTTCCCGCTGATCTACGCGCTGACCCAGGGCGGCCCGGGGGACGCCACCATGCTGCCCGAGTACCTGGTCTTCCTGACCACCTTCCAGTTCCTGGACCGGGGGTACGGCTCGGCCATCGGTATCGCCCTGTTCGTCTTCGTCGCCGTGCTGTCGATCTTCAGCGTGCGGCACATGTTCACAGAGGGGACCCGGAAACCGCGATGAACCGGCGTACCGCCGCCCGGCTCGGGCGCTACCTGTTGACCTTCGCGTTGGTCGTCGTCGCGGTCGCGGCGGTCTATCCGCTGCTGTTCACGGTGGTCAGCTCGCTCAAGACGCAGGCCGGGTTCGCCGAGGACCCGCTGGGCCTGCCCGCCGGCATCACCCTGGACAACTACCTCGAGGCGTTCCGCCGGATGGACATGCCCCGGCTGCTGCTGAACTCCCTGATCACCACCGTGGGTGGGCTGGTGCTGTCGGTGCTGGCGGCGCTGCTGGTCGCGTACGCGGTGACCAAGCTGCGGTTCCGGGGCGGGAAGCTGGTCTTCCTGCTGATCATCGTCACGCTGACCATCCCCAGCCAGGCCATCATCTACCCGTTGTACCAGACGGTGCTGGACCTGGGCATGTCCGGCGAGTACCAGGGGCTGATCCTGGCGTACGCGGCGTTCGGCCTGCCGCTGGGCACCTACCAGCTGGCCGGCTACTTCCAGCAGGTACCGGACGAGCTGATCGAGGCGGCCCGGGTCGACGGCGCCGGCCACTTCACCATCCTGTTCCGGCTGCTGGCCCCGATCGCCACCCCGGCCCTGGCGGCGCTGGCCATCTTCAACTTCGTCTGGATGTGGAACGACCTGCTGCTGCCGCTGGTGATCATGGGCGGCTCGGACAGCAAGACCCTGATGGTCGGGGTCTCCCTGCTCAGTGGCCAGTACGACGTGTCGGTGCCGCTGGTCAGCGCCGGGCTGATCGTCGCCCTGCTGCCGGTACTGGTCATCTACCTGGTGTTCCAGCGGCAGCTCGTCTCCGGCGCGCTCGCCGGGTCCGGCAAGTGAGCACCCCGGTCGGGGGTACCGACCCCGGCGCGGTGGGGCCCGGGGCTGCCGGTCCGGGGGTGCAGGTGTGTCACCTGTACCGGCTGCGTCCCGGCGCGGCGGCCGAGTACGAGCGGCGGCACGCCGAGGTCTGGCCGGAACTGTCGGCGCTGCTCGACGAGGCGGGCATCTACGACTACCACATCTACCGGCACGGGCTGCTGCTGATCTGTGTACTGCGGACCCGGGCCGGTTTCCCGCACGCCCGTGCGGTGACCGGGGCGTCGGCCGTGCAGGCCCGCTGGACCGGGTCGCTGGCGCACCTGTTCGCCGAGATCGCCGACGCCGAGGGCGAGCCGCTGTGGGCGTACCCGGTCTTCCACCACCCGGGCCGGGCGCCCGGGGACTGACGGTGCCGGCCGGTACGACCGTGGCCCGGCGGGGGATCCCGCCGGGCCACCGGGGCGTCCGCTCAGACCGCGTAGGCGACCGAACCGTCCGCCCGCAGCGGGATCCGGGCCAGCGGCCGTCCGGTCAGGTCCAGCGGCCGGTCGTCGGTGAGGTCCAGGGTGACCCCCAGGCCGGGTTCCTCGGGTACCGGCAGGAAGCCGCCCTCCCGCCGCACGCAGGCCCGGGCCGGGCCGTCGGCGAGCTGGTCGTCCAGGGGGGAGTACTCCTGTACCACGAAGTTGGGGATGGCCGTGTCCAGGTGCACCGCGGCCATGGTCAGCAGCGGGCCGAGGCAGTTGTGGCTGACCACGGCGGCGTGGTGCGCCTCGGCCAGCGCGGCGATCTTGCGGGCGTGGCTGATCCCGCCGGCCAGTCCCAGGTCCGGGCGGACGTACTGGGCGCCGCCCTGGGCGAGCAGCTCCTTGAACTCCCAGATGGTGTGCAGGCGTTCCCCGTTGGCCATCGGTACGCCGAGCGCCCGGCGGACGACGCCGGCCTGGCTGCTCACGCTGTCGATCTGGATCGGGTCCTCGACCAGCAGCGGCAGGTGCCGGGCCAGGGCCGGGACGACCGACTCGGCCTGCAACGGGGTGAGCTTGCGGTGCAGTTCGACGAGCAGGTCCACGTCCGGGCCCACGGTGTCCCGGACCGCGGCGGTGGTGGCCTCGGTGGCGGTGACCAGCCGGGCCAGCGACAGGTCCGCGTAGTCGGCCGGCAGCGGGTCGAACTTGACCGCCGTGAACCCGTCGGCGACGGCGGCGGCGGCCTGCGCCGCCAGGGTCTCCGCGCCGGTACCGGGCAGCAGCAGGTGCAGCCGGATCCGCTCCCGGACCCGACCGCCCAGCAGTTGCCAGACCGGCACCCCGAGGCGCTTGCCGAGCAGGTCCCACAGGGCGATGTCCACGGCGGAGACGGCGGCGGTGAGCACCGAGCCCCGGAACGGGCCCATCCGGTAGAGGTGGTGCCAGTGGTGCTCGATCCGGGCCGGGTCGGCGCCGAGCAGGTGGGGGCGGAACGCCTCGACCACGGCGTGCACCGCCGTGGGGTAGCCCCAGCAGGCGGACTGGCCGACGCCGACCAGTCCGTCCGACGTGTGCACCTGGACGAAGTGCGCGTCGCCCCGCACCACCGACTCGACGGCGGTGATCTCCATACCTGCCCCCAAATTAGAGACTAATAACGGCCAGAAACTTGCTATCGCACTCTTCCATAGCACTCCACCGCTGGTCTAGGCTTCCTGTCGAACGAGCCGGAATAAGGCTCTAACTACCAGTGGGGGTGTGATGGGGCTGCCGGACGACTATCGGCTCATGGCCCGGATCCGCCGGTTCGAGGAGCGGTTGACCGCCCTGAAGGACGACGGTGAGATCCCGGGTTCGATCCACCTGTGCAACGGTCAGGAGGCGATCCCGGTCGGCGCCTGCCGTACGCTGCGCGACGGCGACCACGTGACCGCCACGTACCGGGGCCACGGCTGGGCGCTCGCCCGGGGCGTGGACCTGACCGGGCTGTTCGCCGAGATGATGGGCCGCGACTCCGCCCTCTGCGGTGGTCGCGCCGCCTCGCCGTACCTGTCCGACCCGGGTCGCTGGTTCGTCGGTGAGAACTCCATCGTGGGTGCCGGCGTACCGGTCGCCGCCGGAGCCGCGTTGACCGCCCAGCGCACCGGCAGCGGCGCTGTCTCCCTGGTCAGCATCGGCGACGGCGCGATGAACCAGGGCAACGTCCACGAGGCACTCAACCTCGCCGCCGTGCTCGACCTGCCCCTGGTGCTGGTCGTGGAGAACAACGTCTACTCCGAGATGTCCCGGATCGAGGACATGGTGCGGGTCCGCCAGCTCACCGAACGGGCCCCCGGGTACGGCGTCCCCGGGCGGGTCGTCGACGGCAACGACCCCGACGCGGTCGCCGAGGCGGTCGGGGAGGCCGTCGCCCGGGCCCGCGAGGGCTCCGGCCCGTCCATCGTGGAGGCGATGACCGAACGGCTGGTCGGCCACTACAGCGGCGACGCGCAGCACTACCGGCCGGCGGGGGAGATCGCCGCCGCCCGCGAGCGCGAGCCGCTGGTCCGGATCCGCCGGGCCGCCGACCCCGCCCTCGCCGCGCAGCTCGACGCCATCGACGCCGAGGTGGCCGCCGAGGTCGAGGCCGCCGTCACCGCCGCCCGCGCGCTGCCCTTCCCGGACCCGGCGACCGTCAAGGAGCACGTCTATGTCTGAGTCCCTGCGCTACATCCAGGCCGTCAACGCCGCGCTCACCTGGGCCCTGGACACCCGGGAGGACACCGTCTACTTCGGTGAGGACGTCGCCCTGCCCGGCGGACCGTTCGGCGCCACCAAGGGACTGCACAAGCGGTTCGGCTCCACCCGCATCTTCGACACCCCGATCTCGGAGAGCGGATTCCTCGGCATGGCCCTCGGGGCGGCGATGACCGGTCTGCGACCGATCGCCGAGATCATGTACGCCGACTTCTCGTTCGTGGCGATGGACCAGTTCGTCAACCAGATCTCCACCATCCGGTACGCCAGCAACGGCCGGTGGCGGGCCCCGCTGGTGGTCCGGATGCAGCAGGGCTACTCGCCCGGTGCCTGCGCCCAGCACTCCCACTCGCCCGAGGCGTACTTCGCGCACACCCCCGGCCTGCGGGTCGGGCTGCCGGCGACCCCCGACGACGCGTACCAGATGCTGCGCAGCGCGGTGGCCAGCGACGACCCGGTGGTGATCGCCGAGGCGCGGATGCTCTACCCCACCCGTGGCCCGGTACGCACCGACGCCCCGGTCGAACCGGTCGGCGGCGCCCGCGTGGTCCGCCCCGGCACCGACGTGACCGTCGTGGCCTGGTCGCGGATGGTCTCCGCAGCCCTCGACGCCGCCGGTCGACTCGCCGAGGAGGGCATCTCGGCCGAGGTCGTCGACCTGCGCTGGCTCAACCCGCTGGACTTCGACACCGTCGCCGCCTCGGTGGCCCGTACCGGCCGGCTGGTCGTCGCCCACGAGGCCAACCTGACCGGCGGATTCGGCGCGGAGATCGCCGCCCGGGCCGCCACCGAGTGCTTCGCCGACCTGCGCGCCCCGGTCGCCCGGGTGGCCGCGCCGGACGTACCGATGCCGGCCGCCCCGACGTTGCAGGCCGCGGTGGTACCCGAGGCAGCCGACGTGGTGGCGGCGGTGCGCCGGACGGTCGGTCGGTGACCGGCGACGTCCCGTCGGCCGGTCTGCTGGCCGGCCGACGGGTGGTCGTCGTCGGTGGCGCCTCCGGGATCGGGCTGGCGACCGTCCGGGCCGCCGCCCGGGCCGGCGCCGCGGTCGCCGTCCTGGACGCCGACGGCGACGGCGCGGCCCGGGCCGCCGCCGGGGCCCGCGCCGAGGGGGCGCCCGCCTGCGCCCACCGGGTCGACGTGACCGTCGAAGCCCAGGTCGCCGCCGCCCTCGACGCCGCCGCCACCGACCTGGGCGGGATCGACGCGGTGCTGCACGTCGCCGGGATCATGCGCGGGCAGGGACGCGACGTCCGGGACGTCGACGCCGACCTGTGGGCCCAGGTGATCGCCGTCAACCTGACCGGCCCGTTCCTGGTCGCCAAGCACGCCACCCGGCACCTCACCCCCGGAGCGGGTGTGCTGGTGCTGGTCGGATCGAAGGCGGGCGTGCTGACCGGATCCGGCTCGGTACCCTACGGCGCGAGTAAGGGAGGACTGCACGGCCTGGCGCTGACGCTGGACCGACAGCTACGTCCCCGGGGCATCCGCGTACACACGCTCTGCCCCGGCGACATCGACACGCCGCTGATGCGGCGGTCGCTGGACGAGGCGCGGGCCAACGGGACCGCCGCCGACCGGGTCGCGGAGATCGCAGCCGCGCTGGGCCGTCCGGAGGACGTGGCCTCCGCACTGGTCCTGCTGGCCGCACCGGTCAGCGACGGTGTCGTCGGCACCGTCCACACCGGCTGAGCAGCCCACCCGAGGCGGCGACGACGTGGAGGCACCAAGGTGATCGGCATCATCGGCCCGGAGGACTCGATCCGGCTCGTGCAGGAGGTCGCGGCGGGGGAGGGACGCGCGGCGGACCTCACCGTGCGCACCTACACCAGCCCCGAACAGGCTCCCGAGCTGGCCCGGGAACTCGACGAGCTGTGCCAGGTGCTGCTGTTCACCGGGCGCATCCCGTACGCCTTCGTGTCCGCTGCGGGCGGGCTGCGCGCCGAGATCGACTACATGCCGCACGCCGGCATCGACCTCTACCGCACCCTGTCCCGCATGCTGCTGACCACCGGCGGGCGGCTGCCCACGGTCAGCGTGGACACCATCGAGGCCGACGTCATCCGGGAGACCTACCACGACATCGACCTGACCCCGCCGACCGAGATCCTGCCCATCGCGGACTCCTCCGGGCTGCTCTTCGCCGGGCTCGACGAGATCACCGCCTACCACCGGGAGCGGTACGCCTCCGGCGCCGTCGAAGCCTGCCTGACCTGCCTCGGCGCGGTCCACCGGGACCTGCGGGACAGCGGTGTGCCGGTCTGGCGCGTCGAACACACCCGGGCCTCGGTCCGCGACGCCCTGCGCCGGGCCTGGCTCGCCGCCGAGATCCGGCAGTCCCGGGCCACCCAGATCGCGGTGATGATGATCGAGCTGGCCGAGCCGGCCAGCCAGGGCACCGACCCGTACCAGGTGGAGCGGCACCGGTTGCGGCTGCGGGAGGCGCTGCTGGAACACGCCGAACGGATGCGGGGACGGCTCAGCACGATCAACGACCGGATCCTGGTCATCACCACCACCCGGGGCGCGGTGGAGAGCGCCGTCGCCCGGCACCGGGCCGGGCACGCCTCCCTGCTCACCCTGCGCGGCGTGGACGGCGAACACACCGTCGGTTTCGGCGCCGGCACCACCATCGCCGCCGCCGAGGACAACGCCCGCAAGGCGCTGGCCCTGGGCCGGGGCAGCGGCGACACCCACGTGGTCTTCCCCGACGGGGAGATCTACTCCAGCCGGCAGAGCCCGGTCAAACAGCGGCTCCGGGAAACCGCCCCCGGGGTCCTGCGGATCTCCGAGCAGCTACGCCTCGGCCCGCTGTCCACCCGCCGGCTGCTGGAGGCCCTGCACCAGATGGACCCCAACGAGGTCACCGCGCGGGGCCTGGCCGACGCGTACGGGGTGGAGGCCCGCTCGGCGCGCCGGCTGCTCAACTCGCTGCGCGCCGCCGGCTACGCCGAGGAGATCGGCGTACACGTCAGCACCGGCGCGGGCCGGCCGCAGACGGTGTACCGGGTGGCGATGCAGCGGTTGTTCGAGGCGATCGGCGGTGGCGCGTGAGGTTCGAGCCGACGTACCTGGTGACCGCGACCTTCGCCGCCGACGCCGCCGACCGGCGCGGGCCCCACCGGCAGGCCCACCTGACCCACGTCGAGGAGTTGCTGCGCACCGGCGTGGCCCTGCTGGCCGGGGCCCGCGCCGACCTCACCGCCTCCGTCCTCGTCCTGCGGGCCGCCGACGCCGGCGCCGCCCGCGTCCACTGTGAACAGGATCCCTACTGGCGGCACGGGGTGTGGACGGCCATCGAGGTGGTCGACTACCTGGCCGCCGTTCCGCCAACCCTCGGGAGGACATGATGTCGCCGTACCGCCAGCTCACCGGAATCCGGCTCCGGGGCGCCGCGTCCGCGCCGTACGCCGCGCACCTGCTCGCCGACGCCTGGGGCGAGACGCCCGACGGGGTACCCGTCGGCCTCGACGTCGACCCGGCGCTGCCCGAGGGCGGGTACCGCATCGAGGTCCCCGAGCAGGGCGAGATCCGGCTCACCGGTGACCCGTTCGCCGGCCTGGTGTACGCCGCCCGGGAACTGCGCGACCTGGCCACCCCCGCCGGCCTGCCGGTGGGGGTCCGCACCGGGGCACCCGGCCTGCCGCTGCGTACCCTGTGGACCTGGGACCACTCCACCAACTGGGACCTGCGCCAGCTCGGCCAGCAGGAGATCGGCGCGCTCAACCCGTACGCCAAGTCCGCCGACGCGTTCGGCGCCGACTACCGGCGACTGGTCGACTTCTGCAGCCGGGAACGGATCGGCGGCATCGTGGTCTACGGGCTGCTGCGGGACGCCCACGGCGGCGTCGAGGCGGCCCGGGAGCTGTGCGAGTACGCCAACGCGCGCGGCGTGCGGATCATCGCCGGCATCGGCGTCAACGCCTACGGCGGCATCTACTTCGACGGCCGGCACCGTTACAACCTCGCCACCTGGCTGCGCAGCCGCCCCGACCTGGCCGCCGAACTGCCGCAGAAGGTCGGCTTCGACATCGACGAGTTCGGTGACCTGCACTTCCCGGCCAGCGAGTACATGATGGCCGCCTGCCCCTCCCAGCCGGACAACCTGGCCTGGCACCGGGACGCCATCGACTGGCTGCTGGACACCCTGCCCGTCGGCGGGATCAACTTCGAGACCGGCGACTACGGCAGCTGCGCCTGCGCCCGCTGCGCCGCCCGCACGGGTGGGGAACGCACCTCCTGGTCGTACGAGGCGATGCGGTCGGTGTACCCGACGCTGCTGGAGACCGCCCGGCGGACCGGACCGGCGGGCGTGCCGCTGCGCCACCTGGTCGAGGTGTACTGGGACAACATCTTCGACCTGGACGCGCAGAAACCCCTCGCCGACCTGCCCGACGACGTGGCCTACCAGTACTGCGTCAACCGGGGCTTCTGGTACGACAACCGGGACCGGCTCACCGCCGGGCACGTCGGGGCGCTCCCGCACACCACGAACGTGCTGCGGACCCACGCCGGCTCGCAGTGGAACCGGCAGCGGCACTCCTGGGTGCCCGAGATGTACGCGGACATGGCCACCCGCAGCGGGAGCGCGGGGATGCGCGGGCTGACCATCTTCGCCGAGGCGGCGGCGTACCACCCGACCAACGAGATCAGCTACCTGGCGTACGCCCGGTTCGCCTGGAACCCGGAGCTGTCCTGGGCCGACTTCTGGCGTGACGAGGTGGCCCCCCGGTTCGGCGGCACGGCCGAGGCCGAGGCGTTCCGGGCCGGCGCGGCCCTGCTGGACGACCCGTCGGCGCCGGCCACGGCGCTGTCCGCGGTGACGGCGGACGCGCTGGGCATGGTCGCCGCCACCGGCGGCGAGGTGCAACGCCGGTGGCTGTGGCTGGCCGAACGCGCCACCCGGTACGCCCACTCCGCCGCCTGACGCCGGCCCGGCCCGGCCCGCGCCACCGTCGGCACCGGCCCGGCCCGGCACGCCACCGCCGGACGGCTCCGGGTCCTCACGGCTGGTCGCCCCGCAGGGCGGCGGCGAGATCCCGGGCCAGGCGGTCCGTCGTCTGCGCGGCCCCGGCGGCGAACACGAACCGGTCCGGCCGCAGCACCACCCGGTCGATCCGGTGCCGCCGCAGCCAGGCGGTGATCACCCCGTCGACGTCGACGACGTCGACGTGCCCGTTCCCCCGGGTCGGGGGCAGACTCCCGACCCGGGTACCGGCCGGGTGGACACCGACGAACCGCACCGGCAGGCCCTGCCAGGCCGGCGAGGACAGCGCCGCCGCCGGCACCCCGGTGCCGAGCACCGTGAAGCCGGTACCGAGCGCGCCGTCGAGCAGGTGCGGGGTGTCCGTACCGACGGTGACGACCCGGGGCTGGGGGAACATCGTGCCGACGGCCCCGGCCCGCCGCCCGCCGGAGAGCAGACCCTGCCGGTACGCCGGCACCGGTTTGAACTCGAAGTGCCGGACGAACCGGCGGACCCGGGGCACCGTCTGCACGGCCCGCAGGGCGGTGTCCCGGAGCCAGGCGGCGGTCCGGCTGCGGGCCAGGAAGATCCGGCCGAGCCGGACGCTCGTACCGGCCATCGCCACGGTGTGCGGCCGACGTTCGGTCTCGTACGTGTCGAGCACCGCCGGGTCGGCGGTGCCGGCCAGCACCATGGCCAGTTTCCAGGTGAGGTTCGCCGCGTCCCGCAGGCCGCTGCACAGGCCCTGCCCGAGGAACGGTGGCATCTGGTGGGCGGCGTCGCCGAGCAGGAACACCCGCCCCTGCCGCCACCGTTGCGCGACCACGTGGTGGAACGTGTAGACCGTCGCCCGGGTGACGGTGAGGTGGGCCGGGTCGACGTACGGTTCGACCAGCGCGGCGATGGTCTCCGGTCGTTGCATGTCGGCGTCGGACTCCCCGGCGCGGAGCATGAACTCCAGGCGGTAGCTGTCGCCCGCCCCCGGTGACACGAACGCCGGTCGCCGCCAGTCGCAGACGAACGTGGTGCGGTCGACCCGCACGGCGTGGGCCGGCACCTCACCGGAGACGGCCAGCCACGGTTCCGGGTAGCTGGCCCCCGCCGACCGGGTGCCGATCAGCGACCGGGTGGTGCTGCGGGCACCGTCGCAGCCGAGCACGTACCGGGCGCGTACCGGGTGCACCTGCCCGGTCGCCACGTCCCGCAGCAGCAGGTCCACCCCGTCCGGGTCCTGGTGCAGGTTCACCAGCTCGGTGCCGAGCCGCAGGTGGACCCGGTCGAACCGGGCCAGCCCGGCCCGGAGGGTCTGTTCGAGCCGGGGCTGGTCGAAGAAGTGCAGCGGGGCGTGACCGAACCCGAAGTCGACCTCCGACAGCGCGATCCGGGCGAGCAACCGGCCCCGGCGGTTGACGTACTCCGCGACCGTCGGCGCGTGCATCCCCCGGCTCACCTGGTCGAGCAGGTCGGCCTGCTGGTAGATCCGCAACGCCTCGTCGTCGCAGGAGAACGCCCGGGGCTGGCCGTGCGGCGCCGCGCTCCGTTCGACCACGAGGGTGCGGACACCCCGCGCACCGAGCAGGTTCGCGGTCAACGCGCCGACCGGACCGCAGCCGACGACGGCGACGTCGACCTCGCGGGGCGGCGCGGGCTCGGGCTGGTGGGCTGCGCGCATCACAGGTGGTCCTCTCGGTGCCGGCTCCTCGGACGCGTCGGCCGGGGGCCGTGCGCTCCACTACCCGGCCACGACACCAGGGGCGTGTGGAGGTCCTGTGGAGACGGTGTGGAGGTCGACCGTCACCGGTCACGGCAGACGGCGTGGCGGCCGAGGAGCCGGCGGTCACCGACCGGCGTCGGCCGGGAACCGGGCCAGCAGCAGCCGGGCACCCTGGGCGGCGGCGATCCGGGCACCGGTGCGCAGCGCCACCGGGTCACCGCAGGCGAGGCCGCGGATCCGGTACAACTCGGCGGTGAGCACCCGCTCGCCCAACTCGTCCGCGATGGCCAGCCCTTCGGCGGCCAGCTCCGCCGCGGTGACCGGATCACCGGCCGACAGGTACGCCTCGGCCATCGCGCTGAGGGTGACGGTCCGGGTGGCGCGCAGCCCGAGCTGGTAGATGGCCTGCCCGGCGGCCCGCATCGCCGGGAGCCGGTCGTGGTCGCCCGCGCGGGCGGCAGCCCACTCCCGCAGGAACGTGCCGGTGGTGACGAAGTGCGGGAGCCCGCTCGCCGCGCCGATGCGTCCGCAGCGGCGGGCCGCGATCCGGACCGCGTCGGCGTCGTGTTCCTGCAACCCGCGCCAACCGGCGAACAGTGCCGCGTTGGCCCGCCCGTACGGATCGTCCAGTTCGTGGGCCAGGGTGGCGGCGTCGGTGAGGTCCGCTGCGGCGGTGGCGTCGCCCCGCAGCGACCGGACCAGGGCCCGGAAGTTGTAGGCGGCCAGCACCGGGCGTCGACCGACCTGCCGGCCGAGCAGTCGCAGGTCGACGGTCCGCAGCAGGTCGACCGCCGTGGTGAGCCGACGGTCGGCCTCGGCGAGCCGGCCGGTGAAGTAGCCCACCGTGCCCAGCAGGTACTCCCCGGCCGCCGTGATCAGGTTCGTGCCGTCGTCCCCGGCGGCGAGGAGCCGGTGCGCCAGGTCGGTGCAGATGGCGAAGTCGGCCCGGTTGGCCGCCAGCTCACCCAGTGCCCACAGCGCCGGCCGGATGTCCGTGTCCGGACCCACCAGCGGCAGCAGTTCCCGGGCCCGGGCGCAGACCTGCCCGGCCGCCTCGCTGCCGATGCCGACCGTCATGTGCAGCAGTGACGCCCGGTGCAGCTGTGCGGCCAGTTCGGTCCGGGCCGCCTCCGGTGCGCCGGCTGACCGGACCGCCATCCGCCGGGTGGCGCGGTCGAGGTGGCCGAGGGCGTCCTCGTAGGCCAGTCGCCGGGTCGCGTCGTCCGCCGCGGCCAGCGACCACCGCAGGTGGTCGTCGTCGTGACCGAGCCCCACCGCCCGGCCGTAGTGGTAGGCCAGGTCGGCCGGGGTGACCGTCCCGGCCGCCTCGTACGCCCGGGCCAGGCGGGCGTGCGCCACCGCCCGTCGCGGTGGTGGCAGTTCGGCGTAGACGACCTCGGCCAGCAGCGGGTGCCGGAACCGCACCCCACCCGGTCCGGCCTCGGTCACCAGCGCGGCCGTGTGGGCGGTGGCGAGGGCGTCGGCGACCGCCGGGGCCGGCAGGTCCAGCGCGGTCGCCATGATCTGCACGTCGAGGTCACGGCCGGCGACGCCGAGCAGGTCGAGACAGTACCGGGCCGGTTGGGACAACCCGTGCAGGCGCAGCCGGACGGTGTCCCGGATACTGGGTGGCAGGTCCGCGCCCGACGGGTCGGCCCGCCAGCGGAGCAGTTCGGTGAGGAAGAACGGGTTCCCGCCGGTCCGGGCCGCCAGCCGTGTCACGACCTGCTCGGCGGGCGACGTACCGGTGTGTTCCGCGATCAGGTCGGTCACCGCCGACGGGTCCAGTCCGGCCAGCCGCAGCGGGAGGTGGCCGGTGCCCCGGGCGAGGGCGGCGACGGTCGCCACCAGGGTCGGGTCGTGGTCGTAGGGGCGCAGGGCGACGACGACCAGGGCGCGGGTACCGGACAGCACCGGGGCGAGGAACCGGAGCAGCAGCAGCGAATCCGGGTCGGCCGCGTGCAGGTCGTCCAGGACGACGAGCAGGCCACGGGGCCGGGCCACCGTACGCACCAGCGCGGCGACCGCCTCGTACGCCTGGAACCGGGCTGTCGGGTCGGGTTCGGGCGTACCGGTCAGCCCGGCCAGCGGTCCGGCGGCGAAACCGTCCAGCCGGGGTGCCGAGCCGGCGGCACCGGCCTGCGGCATCGCCGCCAGTTCCCGGACCACCTGGCGCCACAGCCAGAACGGCGGGGCCTGGCCGATGTCCGGGCACCGGCCCCACACGACGGGGACACCGGCGGCGGTGGCCCGACCGCTGACGGCGGTGGCGAGACTGGTCTTGCCGATGCCCGGCTCGCCCACGATCGTGGCGACCCGTCCACCGTGCCGGATCGCCGCGTCCAGGGTCTCCGTCAGCAGGGTCAGCTCCGCCTGCCGGCCGACCAGCCGATCCGCCGCCCCGGTCAGGGCGACGACCGGCGTCGTCGGCGTGACCGGGGGATCGGCGGGTACCGCCCCGGTGAGGATGAGCCGGTGCGCGGCGCGTACCTCGTCGCCCGGATCGAGCCCGTACCCGTCGGCGAGCAACCGGCGGCCCTCCGTGAAGACCGTCAGCGCCTCCGTCTGCCGGCCGGACCGGTACAGCGCCAGCATCAGTTGCGCCCGGGCCCGTTCCCGCAGCGGGTACGCCGTCACGAACCGGCGTAGCTCGGCCAGTACCGTGGCCTGCCGGCCGGCGGCCACGACGGCGGCGAACCGTCCCTCCTCGGCGTCGAGGCGCAGCTCCACCAACCGGGTCACCTCCGGGCGGACCGCGCCCAGCTCGGCGGCGCCGGCGAGCGGGTCACCGCCCCACAACGCCAGCGCCGCCTGGTAGTCCTGTTCCGCCGCGTTGACGTCACCGGCCGCCAGAGCCGCTGCCGCCCGCGCCACGAGCCGGCTAAACCGGACCGCGTCGATGGCGTCGGGATCGACCCGCAGCTCGTACCCGCCGGGGTAGTTACGCAGGATCCGGCTCGGGGCGCGGGGGGACCGGTGCGGTTCCACCGCCCGCCGCAGCCCGGCCACGTACGTCCGCAGGGTCGTCTGCGCACCGGCCGGTGGCCGGCCGTCCCACAGCGCGTCGGCCAGCCAGTCGGCGGCGACGAAGCGGTTCGGCCGCAGCAGGAACAGCACCAGCAGGGCCTGCTGTTTCGGGCCGCCGACCGGCACGGGGTGTCCGTCCAGGACGATCTGCGGTGGACCCAGGATCCGGAAGTGCAGGTCCGTCATGTACACCTCCCGGCCGTCCGCACCGTCCGTCCCCCGCCGGTCCGTGCCGGTGTGCCGGGCTCGGGCCAGCAGCGGCGTACCGTACCAGACCAGCCGTGCCGGGCGCCGGCCCGAATCACAGCCGGTGGTACTGGTCCCGCGCGTAGCGGTGGGCGTGGCCTGCGGAAACAGCCGTCGAGGCGGTCTCGGTGACGAGGACGACGACATCCCCCCGGTGGGCGACGATCCGTACCCGGGCCACCCCGCCGGCTCCGGCGGTGGTGCTGGTGAAGGCGCTCGCACCGCCCAGGTCCGGCAGGTCGGCGGCGCCACTCTGCCCGACCTGCCGGAGCAGGTGCTGCCGGCAGGTGGTGGCGAACCACTCGGCGCTCTCCGGGGAGCCGAAGCGTAGCAGCATCGTCGTCACGAACGTGCCGTCGGACTCGGTCCAGCCCCTGCCGACGGACTGCCGGACACCGGTGAGGCCGAACAGCACCGAAGCGGCGTCGACGTCGCGCAGGTCGAGCTGCTCGGCGATGTCCGGCGGGGTGACCGGTGCGCCGACCCCGGTCGGCTCGATGATCAGTTCGTCCAGGGTGGCGGTCCGCCACGGTGGTGGGGCCGGTCGGTGGGCGACCATCCAGACCGTCGTCGCCAGCAGCACCGCCGTCACCACCGCTCCCGCGATCGCTGCCGTCCGTGGACCCCGGCGGCGCCACCACGGTACCCAGACGGGCCGGGCGGACCAGCCCGCACCGCCGGCCGCCGGCGGTGCGGCGGTCTCTCGTGCTGGTGGCGGCGCTGCGGCCCCTGGTGTCGCTGCGGTCTGCGGCGTCGGTGCCGGCGGCGCTGCGGTCTGCGGCGTCGGCACCGGGACGGTGGGCGGTGCCGGTGGCGCCTGACCGGGGACGTCCGGCGGTGGCGGTACGGCCACCTGCCGGTGTCCGGTGGATCGGGCCAGCGCCGCGACCGAGAGGACGAGCACGGCGGTGCCGAACATGCCGAGCAGGGCCCCGGCCTGTAGGGACGCGTCCGGATAGGCACCCCGGTCGTACCCGCCGTCCTCGATGGCGGCCTGCCCCAGGTCACAGATCAGGAAGACCAGCACCAACGAGAGCCCGACGGCGGCACGGAACGCGTACCGACGCCAGGACGGCCTGGCCCAGGCGGCGACGATCAGCCCGACGAGTCCCGCCCATCCGACGTGGAGCGGGATGGCGGCCCCGGACAGGTCGTGGAGGTACCAGACCCCCACCGTTGCGGGCGCGAGCCCTGGGAACATGCCCCCGGTCCGTACGCTCACCCACGGCAGGACCTGTGCGCCGACCAGGGCCGTCACACCGGACAGCGCGAACACCGGGGCGAGTACCGCAGGCACCAGGGGTACCTCCGGTCGCCACTGGACGGGATCGGGGCCCTTGCCGGCCGGGGGTACGGGGTGCGACACGGGGCGGATCCTGTCACCGAAGATCAACCGTGTCCAGCCGGTTGTCGCCGCTGCCCGGTACGGGCTGTCCCACCCGTACGGGAGGCGCTATGCTGCCCGCGATGACTACCTCCTTCCGTAGATTGGGGGTCCGTTCCACGCAAGGTGAGTGCTGATGCACCCCCTGACCGTGGACGGGAATCCCCGTCTCTCCCTGTGGCGGCAGGTGCGCGAGTTCGCCGTGCCGCCTTCGATGATCAGCACCGCGACGGCCCGCCGTGCCGTCGGCGACTGGGCCGGCGCCTGTGCCGCCGCCCGCGTCGATGTCGATCTGGACCTGCGCCGGTTGGCCCGTACCCACGGGACGGACCTCGCCGGCCGGATCCGTGACGACCTCCGCCACCTGGCCCCGGACCTGCTCCGCTGGCACCTGCCGAGAATCGCCCCGGAAGGTCTGCTCCGGCCGGGCCTGACCATCCCGCTGGCCCACTACCGGGACGGTCCACTGCACCTGGTGCTCCGGACCCCGCCGGCCTGGGCGGACGCCGGTCAGCGGATCAGCCTCGCCCTGTGGGACGGGTCGCGGTCCCATACCGGGGCGCATCCCCATCCCCGCCCGCACCGCCGGTTCCGCCTCGACCTGCACCGCCACCTGTGGGACGTGCGCCGGACCGACGAGCTGCGGACCCGTTCCGGCGCGGACCGGCCGTCCGTCGGCGCAGTGTCCCCACCGTCCGCCGGTACGCCGGCACCACCGCCGGTCGACGGCCAGCCCACAGTGGACGTACTGCGGGATCAGGGCTACGCCGTGGACCGGTGGGCCGCCGAAGCGGATCTCCTGCTCCGGCAGCACGGCCGGACCGGGGGTGCGGTCACCGTACGGCTCGCTACCAGGTGTTGGCTGACCCTGGACCTGACGGTGGACGGCGACACCGACCCGGTCCCCGGGGTCCGGATCACGACGGCGGCACCCGGTGGACGCGCGAGCGGACTGCCGGTGCTCCCCGACGCGGCGACCTGGGTACCACCCGACCTGGCCCTGCTGCGGGCGGGGCTGATCGACGTCGACCGGCTGCACCCGCTCGTCGCGTCGGCGCTCGTACCGGACCGGCCACCGGCCGGTGACCCACCGGTCGCGGACGCTGTCACCCACCAGCGCCCGGTCGAGTGCCGGGGCGCCCGGCACCGGATCGGTCTGGTGGCCGGGGTGCTGGTCGCCCTGGACCACGACCCGGCGGAGATCCGCCGCGAGGAACTGCTCGCCGCGTTGACCGGTACCCCGTTGCCCTGTCTGCGGGCGATCGACGAGGCGCACCGCCATCCGGAGCAACTCGCCGACATCCGGGCCCGGCTGCACCACGGGGACACCGCCGGGGCCCTGGCCGCCGTCGAGGATCTCCTCGGCCCCGACGCGCTACTGCGTACCGGTGCACTGCGCGACGAACTGGCGACCGCTGCACTCCGTCGGGTGACGTACGGCCTGTTCCGGGCCGGTCTGGCCGGAACCGGACGGGGCCCCTACCGGGCCCGGCCGGGCTACCGTCCCTGCGACCACCGGCCCCATCCGCGCCACGCGACGTACCGCTGACCGCCTTTCTCCTTCTGTCACCCCCGCCTGTTCCCGGGCCCACTGTCCCTGCCTGCCTCCGGCCCTGCCGCCGGCCCACCCGAAGGTGATCGCC
>NZ_WVUH01000086.1 GCF_017614955.1 Micromonospora echinofusca | reverse complement strand
GTCTTTTCCCCAGTCGATGATGCCTTCGGTGGCGCCGGCGGTGGCGGCCCAGCCGGCGGGGGCTTCGCGGCGGCCGTTGAGGATGAGGTCGGCGGCGGCTTCGGCGGTCCACTCGTGCAGGGCGCCCTGTCCCATGTGGCTGGTGAGTTCGGCGGCGTTCTTGGCGGTGTGGTTGGTGATGGTGACGTCGAGGTGTTTGGCGGTCTGCTTGGCGAGGGTGGTGAGGGCGCCGAGGCCGGCGCCGACGCCGGCGCCGATGACGCCGGTGAGGATGGTGCTGAGGCTGCGTTCGGTGTCCCACTCGGTGCGGTCGCGCGTCATCTGAACGCTTTGGATGGCCACGTCGAGGGCTATCTGGGGAAAGATGTTCCAGAAGAGGGAGATGACGAGATGGCGGACGATCTGGACGGCGATGTGCCGGCCGAGGGCCTGTAGCGCGGTGATGGCGGGGACGACGGCGGGTGCGGCGGGGGTGGCGAGGAGCCAGAGGAGGTGGCCGATGTTGAGGGCGAGGATGCCGAGTTGGCCGATGATCATGGCTTTGGCGTACTCGACGTTGAGGGCGGCCTGCTGGGTGTAGGTGGTGAGGGCGGCGCTCGTGTCGCGGAGGGCTTTGATGTGGCCGGTGTCGACGAGTTGGTCGAGTCGGGTGGTGAAGGCGTCGGCGCCCTGACCGGTCCAGGAGGTGGTGACAGCCTGCCGGGCGGTGCGGATGGTGGTCTCGGTGTCGGCGAGTTGGGTGGTGAAGGCGTTCCACACGGTGGACAGGGCGCGGAGTTTGTCCTCGTCGGCTTCGGGCCAGGATTCCCCGGTGGTGATGAGGAACATGGTGCGGACCCAGTCGGGGATCTCCATGCCCATGAGGTGGTGTCCTCCAAGCGGTTCGGGTACCCAGGCCGCGTGTGCTGCTGTGTGACGGGTGTCGGTTACCCGCCTTCTGCTGCGGCCTCGGCTGGTGTCCGCGACGAGGCCGTCTTGCCGGGAGGGTGGTGACCAGGGTGTGGGCGGGATTCTGCCGCCGGCGACCGGTGGCGCGACAGGGCCTCGGGGGCCAGCCGGGACCCACAGTCCACAGTTCCGCCATGGGCCCGGGTGTCGGTGGACCGAGCGCGGCAGTCCGGGGAACGGCTGCTTCCAGTGCCGGGTACGGGGACACGTGAAGCGAGCACACGGCCCCGCGGAATCCGCGGGGCCGTGTGCTCCAAACTGCTACTGCGGCGGCTGCCTGTTACGGGGCGGCGTGCTGCTTCGCCCAGTTGATCATCGTGATGAAGCTGTACGGGGCGGTGTAGTGCGTGTTCAGGTCGTGACCGGTCTGCGGAATGACGGCCAGTTCGAAGCTGGGTGCGTTGGAGTGGAAGGACCCTTCCTTCAGCTCCAGAGCCGCCTTGTCACTGCAGTCGTTGGCGTCCGCGCAGAAGAGCGCGTCCTTGTCGCCGATGACGCTCAGTACGGGGACCGTGATGCTCTGCGTGGGGGCGGTCGCCAGCGGCGAGGAGAAGGCCGTGCCCAGTTCCAGCAGGAGCGGTGCGGGGAACGTGTCCCGGTTGTCCGTGTCGACCTGGATGACCGTGGCATCGGAGGTTGCCGGCCAGTAGAAGACCGGGCGGTCGGCGATGTTGGTCAGGTGGCCGTCGTCCAGGTTGAGCGAGGCGAACTTCGGGTCCTGGTTCGCCGGGAACGCGACGAACGATCCGGCGCCGGTGGCACTCAGGCCGTTGATGGCACCGGTGCTGATGATGGCGTCGGCGTCGTTGCTGTAGGTCCCCGCCAGTTCCCAGCCGGTCGCCGTGCCGAGCGAGTGACCGACGTAGATCACCTTCTCGAACGCGGTCCCACCGACCCCACCGGCGCGTAGTGCGGTGATCACGTCGTGGATGCCGTGGGCCAGTACCGAGAAGTTGATCAGGCTGCTGTGCGGACGCGAGCTACGCCCGGTGCCGATCTGGTCCAGGTTGAACGTGGCGTAGCCGGCCCGGTTGGCGAACTGCGCGTACGAGTACAACTGCGGCTGGTACGGGAAGTCCCAGTACGTCCGGTTGTAGGTGCCGCCGTGCACGAGTACCTGCACGGTCTCCGGCGTACCCGAGGCCGGCAGGCAGAGGTCACCCCGGATGAAGTAGTCGGCGGGCTGGCCCTCGGCCAGGGAGACCGGCACCGTGTACTCGGTGCAGTTCCTCGTCGACGGCGTCGCCGAAGCGGCACCGGTGACCGGCACCAGGCTTGCTGCCAACAGCAGCGTCGCTGCTGCGGCCAGCGCCGGTGTACGGAATCTACGCAGAGTCGTGGAACGTAACATGGAGTTCCCCCAAATAGCATCGCTGGCGGTGAAGGCGCGGGCGAAGGTAAACCATCGAGAATGGACCGGAATGAGCGTCCAGCCGTTCCGTTCTCCCTTGTCGACGGGAGTTGACGAAACACAATCTGCATCTGGGTGAGGAGTGAAGTCAAGCCGCGACCGGGCTTATGGGCCCATAGGCCCATGGGCCTGGCTGTGGCGGCAAATGGCCAGGTGAACCGCCTGTATTCCGTCCGGAAGTGAGCACGTAGGACAGCTTCCGGTCCGGAAACAAGGCTTTGTATTCATTGCGAATTCACGGTCAGCGGTTCATTTGTGCTGTGGGCACCAGCGGGCTGTTACGGGTGCGCTGGATGAGTACGACGCAGGCCAGCACCACCAGGGCTGCCGCGATCGAGGCAGGGGTGACGCTCTCGCCGAGCAGCAGCGCCGACCAGGCCAGGGTGAGTACCGGCTGGGCGAGCTGGATCTGACCGACCCGCGCGATGCCGCCCCGGGCGAGACCCGCGTACCAGGCGAAGAAGCCGAGGAACATGGAGACCGCGGTGAGGTAGCCGAACGCCGACCAGGCGGCGGCGCCGGCGCGCGGGGGATCGAGGACGGCGGCGGCGACCGTGACCGGCACGGTGACGGGCAGGGAGAGCAGTAGCGCCCAGCAGATCGTCCGGGCGCCGCCCAGTTCGCGGGCGAGTGCGCCGCCCTCGGCGTACCCCAGGCCGCAGAGTCCGACCGCCGCGAGCAGGAACAGGTCTGCGGTGGTCAGGCTCCCGCGCACCGTACCGCTGGTGACCAGGAAGGCGAGCACCGCCAGCAGCCCGCCGAGACTGGCGACCCAGAACAGCAGCGGTGGGCGCTCACCGGCCCGCAGTACCGCGAACACGGCGGTCATGGCCGGCAGCACGGTGACGACGACCGCGCCGTGCGTGGCGGTCTGGGAGGTCAGGGCCAGCGAGGTGAACAGCGGGAAGCCGACGACGACGCCGAGGGCGACGATCGACAGCCGTCGCCACTGATCGCGGCCGGGGCGCGGGGCGCCGGTGAGGCGCAGGTACCCCCAGGCCAGCAGCGCCGCGCCGACGGCCCGGCCGAAGGCCACGAACCACGGGTCGAGCTCCTGCACGGCGAGGCGGGTGGTGGGCAGCGAGAAGCTGAAGGCGAGCACGCCCAGGGCGCCGAGGGCGAGACCGGCGAAGCGGTCCACCGTTACCGTGATCGTGGCAGTAGCGCTACTCTTGTCCGTCATGAATGACGGTAACGCAGTAGACCGCGTTATCCAAGATCTGCGCCGGCTCGCGACCACCGTAGCGCCGGGCACCCGGCTGCCCTCGGTGCGCGAGCTGACCGCCCGGCACCGGGCCTCGCCGGTCACCGTCGCCGAGGCGATCCGGCAGTTGGTGGCGCAGGGCGTGGTCGAGACCCGGCCAGGCCGGGGTACCTTCGTCGCCGCCGCACCCGACGAACGGCGCGTCCCCGACCTGTCCTGGCAGACCGTGGCGCTCGGCCCCCGACTGCCCGGCGAGGACGAGATGCAGGCGCTCCTGGCGTTACCGCCGGCGGGGACGATCCCGCTCTCCGGCGGCTACCTGGACGTGGACCTCCAGCCAGCCGCCGCGCTCGGCGCCGCGCTCACCCGGGCTGCCCGGCAACCCGCGTCCTGGCAACGCGGTCCCGCCGACGGCCGCGAGGACCTCCGTGCCTGGTTCGCGCGCGAGGCCGGGGGCGGGTTACGCGCCGACGACATGGTGATCTGCCCCGGCGGACAGGCCGCGCTGGCGTCCGCACTGCGGGCGTTCGCCGTCCCCGGTGACACCCTGCTCGTCGAGTCGCCGACCTACCTGGGCGCCCTGGCCGCCGGCCGGGCGGCCGGTCTGCGGGTGGTGCCCGTGCCCGCCGACGCGGACGGGGTACGACCCGACCAGCTCGCTGCCGCGTTCGCCCGTACCGGTGCCCGGCTGTTCTACTGCCAGCCGTTGTACGCCAACCCGCACGGCGGGACGCTGGCAGAGCACCGCCGGGCCGGGGTCGCCGGGGCCGTACGCGACGCCGGGGCGTTCCTGATCGAGGACGACTACGCCCGGGACCTCACCATCGACGGGGAGGCCCCGCCCCCGCTGGCCGCCGACGACCCCGACGGGCACGTCGTCTACCTGCGTTCGCTGACCAAGTCCGTGGCTCCCGGGCTGCGGGTCGCCGCGATCGGCGCCCGTGGCCCGGCCGGCGCCCGGTTGCGGGCGGCCCGACGGCTCGACGACTTCTTCGTGGCCGGCCCGCTGCAACAGGCCACGCTGGAGTTCGTCACCGCCCCGGCCTGGGGGCGGCACCGCCGCGCCCTGCGCGGTGCGCTGCGGCTCCGGCGTGAGGCGCTGCTGACCGCGCTACGCCGGCGCCTGCCGGAACTCGCCGGGCAGGCGGTCCCGCGTGGCGGTCTGCACCTCTGGGTGCGCCTACCCGACGGCACCGACGACGTCGCGCTGGCCGCCGCCGCAGCCGCCGAGGGGGTCGTCGTCTTCCCCGGCCGCCCCTGGTACGCCGCCGAACCGCCGGCCCCGCACCTGCGCCTCACCTACGCCGCCGCCCCGGCGGACCTCATGGACGAGGCCGTCCGACGGCTCGCCCGTGCCGTCCACCGTCCCGACGCGGTGGGGCGGTCGGCCTGACCCGGCGGGACCGGTGCCGACCGTGACGGGCTACAGCCGGTGCCGGACCCAGACGTTGGGTTCGACGTAGACGGCGTGGTCGTGCGTGACGTCGCAGTGCACCGGGACCAGGGCTTCCGGTACGTGCACCGGCCCACTGGTGTCGAACGGCAGACCGGTCCAGCGACGCCAGTCCGCCAGGGTGCCCGTGATCGTCATCGACCGCTTCGCCACCTGCTCGATCCGCCCGCCGGCCCGTACGTGCACCCGCAGCCACGGGTCGACCGGCAGGCCGTCGGCGCGGACCTGTGCCGCGTACTCCGCCATGGGCAGGTCGGGATGGCGGTGCTTGCCGCTGGGGCGTACCGGTGCGACGAGCGTGTCGAAACCCTGCCGGGCGACGGCCTCCCGCATCGCGGCGAGCATCAGCGCCGACAGGCCGCCGCCACGCCGGTCCGGTCGGACGCAGATCTCGATCGCCGACACCAGGTTCGGGACGGCGCCGGTGAGCCGGCCGATGGTGGCCCGCTGGATCATCCGGTCCCAGCCACCGTCGGGCAGCTCCGTCTCCGTCCAGCGCAACGGGACGGCGTACGCCCGGGCGACGGCGCGGGTCGGGTCGGCCGGGTCGACGGCGGCGAACACCAACTCGGGGTAGAGGTCGTGGGCGACGGTGTAGTAGACCGCGCCCATCGGATCCCACAGCATGAACGGCGGCCACGCCCCGTCGAAGTCGTCGTCGAGCAGTGGGGCGAGGTCGGGCCGGTCCGCGAGGCTGGCGATGTCCAGGGTCACGGCAGGCAAGGTATCGGCCCGCATCGTGCACCGCACGTCAATTCGTGCGCCGGAGCGCGCAGCGCGCGCTCCGGCGACCCGTCGTCGTCAGCCGTTGTTGTCGATCAGGCTGGCGATCTCGTTGTAGATCAGGTGGGCCTTGGCGCCCTGGTTCGACGGGCAGCCGCCGAGGTGGTGCAGGGCGATGACCCGGTGGCTGGAGTTGAGCACCGGCGAACCGGAGTTGCCGCCGGAGGTGTCACAGCTGTAGCTGATGTTCCAGCTGTTGTAGTTGGCGTTCTTGACGGTGCACAGGGTGCCACCCTGGGTATCCTCGTAGATCGACAGTCGCTTCGGGCTGCCGTCGCCGTGCCCCGGGATGTACATCCGGGTGCCCGTGCTGGTGGCCGTCGTCGCCAGGTACAGCGTGCCGAACCCCTGGATCGAGGTGAAGTTGTTCACCGAGTACAGGGCGTAGTCCAGCTCGCCGGAGCCGCCGCTGCTCACCTTGTACAGCGTGGCGCCGCTGACCTTGGTGCCCGGGCCGGGGTTGTTGCCCCCGCAGGTGGCGCACTGGTAGTTGAACTGCATCTCGCTGCCGCTGACCGCGGACTGGGTCGAGAAGCAGTGCTTGTTGGTCAGCATGCGGTTGGTGTTGCCGACCCGCCAGGTGGTGCACATGCCACCGCCGCTGATCAGCAGCCGCGCCACGGCGTTGCCCCGGGCGTACTCGGTGGGGTGGCTGCTCTGGTAGCAGACCACGTCACGACGGGCGTCGGTGCTGCAGACGGACTGCGTGGAGAAGTTGTACTGGCTGATCTCCGCGCGGTCGTAGCCCCGCCAGAACCGGTCGATGGTCGCGGCGGTGCCCCGGGAGGTGCGGTTGCTGTGCAGGGTCACCACTGCCGTGTCGCCCTCCACCGACATCGCCCAGAAGCCGGGCTGCCCGTCGGTGGTGTAGTCCGAGCCGGTCGCCCGGTCCAGGTGGCGGTCGTACCGGTAGCTCTCCCGGCCGTCGGGGCTGGACACGGTGACGTACTCGCCGTTGGCCAGTCGCAGCGCGCCGAAGTGCACCTTGACGTACGTCGCGCCGGGGTGGTGGATGATCTGCGTCCGGCCGTCCCGGGCGTACGACAGCGCGCCGTCGACGGTGCGCAGTTCACCGACCGTCGTGACACCCTCGGCCGAGAACTGCGCCGACTCGGCCGCCCGCTCGGACGGCGGGGTGAGCGGCTGGACCGGGGACGCCTCGGCGGCGGGTACCGACAGCAGGCTCAGCCCCAGCGTGCAGGCGCCGAGTGTGACCGCCACCGTTCGTAGGCGGCGTAGGGCAGTTTTCATGGTTGCTCCTCCCCGGGAATGAGCACGTCGATGTGCTTTCCGCCTTCATACCGGAAGACCGGGAGGAAATCAAAGATTCCAATATATCGATATCACTGGGACCCGGGTCGGCCCGGGCGGCTCAGTCGGCCTTCACCGCGAGCACCGGGCAGGACACCCGGAGCAGGATCTCCTGCGCGGTCGAGCCCATGATCAGCTTTCCGACCGGGGTGCGGTGCCGGATGCCGATGACCACCAGCGAGACCTCCTCCGTGTCGGCGATCTCCGCGATCTCCTCGGCCGCGTCCCGCCCCCGCACCAACTGCCGGACGGTGTGCGGCACCCCCTCGGCGGTCAACTCGCGGACCACCCGGGTCAGCTCGTCCTCCGCAGCCAGCCGCGGGTCGACGTAGGCGTCACCCCGGGACGTGTTCACCACCAGCACCGGTTCGTTGCGGAACCGGGCCTGCTGCACGGCGGCCCGCAGGGCCGCCCGGCCCAGCGCCGAGGGAACATAACCCACCAACACGGTCATGGGTTCACCAGCCTCTCCCGGACAGGTCGGATGACGAAGCGGCCGAGCAGCGGCCAGAACAGCATCACCAGGATCACCGCGTAGACCGTCCAGGAGACCCACCCGCCGATCAGGCCGGTCAGCTCTCCTCCGGAGAGCTGCAACGCCCGCCGGCCCTGTAGTTCGGCGCGCGACCCGAGGACCACCCCGACGATCAGCGGCAGGATCGGCAGCCCGAAACGCCGCATGGCGAACCCGAGCAGGCCGAGGACGAGCAGCAGGAACAGGTCGAACGGCTGGGCGTTCACGGCGTACGCGCCCATCGAGGCGAAGAAGAGGATCCCGGCGTACAGGTACGGGCGGGGGATCCGGAGCAGCCGTGCCCAGGCCGGCGCGAGGGGCAGGTTCAGGACCAGCAGCAGCAGGTTGCCGACGAAGAGACTGGCGATCAGCGTCCACACCAGACCCGATTCGCGCTCGAACAACAGCGGACCGGGCTGGATGCCGTACTGCTGGAAGGCCGCCAGCATCACTGCGGCGGTGGCGTTGGTGGGCAGGCCGATGGCCAGCATCGGCACCAGCGTGCCGGCGGCCGAGGCGTTGTTGGCCGCCTCCGGCCCGGCGACCCCCTCGATCGCGCCCCGGCCGAACTCCTCCGGGTGCTTCGTCAGCTTCTTCTCCGTGGCGTACGACAGGAACGTCGGGATCTCCGCCCCGCCCGCCGGCAGCGCCCCGAACGGGAACCCGTACGCGGTACCCCGTAGCCACGGCTTCCAGGACCGCTGCCAGTCCTGCCGTCCCATCCAGGGCCGCCCCACCGGGATCACCTCGGCGGCGCGGCGGCGCAGGTGCGCGGCGATCCAGAGCGCCTCGCCGACGGCGAAGACGCCGACCGCCACCACGACCACGTCGATCCCATCGGCGAGCTGCGGGACGCCCAGGGTGAGCCGCTGCTGACCGCTCACCGAGTCGATCCCGATCGTGCCGATGACCAGACCGATCAGCAGGGCGGCGAAGCCGCGTACCCGGGACGCGCCGAGCACCGCCGTGACCGCCACGAACGACAGCAGCATCAGCGCGAAGTAGTCCGGTGCGCCGAGACTGACCGCGAACCGCACCACCGGCGGGGTGACCACCACCAGCAGCAGGGTGGCGATGGTGCCGGCGACGAACGAGCCGATCGCGGCGGTGGCCAGCGCCTGCGCCGCCCGGCCCGCCTTCGCCATCCGGTTGCCCTCGATCGCGGTGATCACCGAGGACGACTCGCCCGGGGTGTTCAGCAGGATCGAGGTGGTGGAGCCGCCGTACATGCCGCCGTAGAAGATGCCGGCGAACATGATGAACGCCTGAGCCGGCTCCATCCCGTAGGTCACCGGTAGCAGCAGCGCCACCGTCATCGCCGGACCGATCCCGGGCAGTACGCCGACGGCGGTGCCGATGGTCACCCCGAGCAGTGCGATCAGCAGGTTCATCGGAGTCAGCACGTTGGCGAACCCGTCGAGCAGGTTTCCCAGGTTGTCCATCACAGGATCCCTTGCAGCACGCCTGCGGGCAGGTTCACGCCGAGCCCGATGGCGAACGTGTAGAAGGTGATCAACGACAGCGCGACGGCGATCAGCAGGTTGCGCACGTGGTGCCGGTTGCCCAGCGCGAACGCCGAGCCCCAGAAGAGCAGCGTCCCGCTGATCACCCAGCCGAGCCGGTCGATGAGCACCGCGTTGACCAGGAAGGCACCGATCAGCAGCAGCACGGTCCGCCAGTCGATCGGGCTGCTCAGGTCGACGTCCTCGCCGGCCTCCGGCTCCCCGGCGCCGCCCCGGGCGACATCCACCGCGTAGATCGCGGCGACGACCAGCAGCAGCACCCCGAGCAGGATCGGTACCGGCTTCGGGCCGATCGGGTCGGCCGCGCTGATCGCGTGCCCGGTGCGTGCCGCGTCGACGATGACCAGCCCGCCGACCAGGGCGAGAAACGCGCAGACGCCGTACTGCGCCCGGTCGGACTGCCCGGTGGTGGCCGTACCCTCGACGGGGTCCGGACCGGCGGCGACCGGCGGCGTGGCGCCGCTGTCGTCCGGCGGGGTCGTCGTCATCCGGATCATGCCAACCCGAGCTGCTTGAGCAGATCGGCCACGGCCCGGTCCTGTTCGGTGAGGAACGTAGCGAACTCGTCACCGGTGACGAAGGCGTCGGTCCAGCCCCGTTTGGTCAGCTCGGCCTTCCACTGCTCGGACTCGTGCATCCTGGTCAGCACGTCGATCCAGACCTTCCGGTCGGCGTCGCTGATGCCCGGCGGTGCGACGATGCCCCGCCAGTTGGTGAAGACCAGGTCGATGCCGGACGACTTCAAGGTCGGCACGTCCCGGAGCGCGGCGACCGGTGCTGCGCTGGTGACCGCGAGGACCCGGATCTGCCCGGCCTCGACCTGGTCGAGGAACTCGCCGAAGCCACTGGCACCGAAGGCGACCTTGCCACCGAGGACGGCCGGCAGCAGCTCGCCGCCGCCGTCGTACGAGACGTAGTTGACCTGGCGGGGGTCGATGCCGACGCTCTTGGCGAGCTGCATCGGCAGCAGGTGGTCCGGGCCACCGGGGGAGGAGCCGCCGCCGACCGCGATGCCCTTGGGGTTCGCCCGCCAGGCGGCGACGAGGTCGCCGATGGTCCGGTACGGCGAGTCCTTCGGTACCACGATCGCGCCGGCCTCCTCGATCAGCTTGGCCAGCGGGGTGGTCTGGGTGAGTGTCGCCGTCGACTTCGAGGTGTACGAGGCGCCGACGACGCCCAACCCCATCTGCATGGCGAGCTTGCCGTTGCCCTTCTCGTTCACCGTGCGTTGCAGACCGACGGTGCCGCCCGCCCCCGGCAGGTTGAAGACCTGCACACCGGTGGCGATCTTGGCGTCCTCCAGTACCTTTGCTGCGGTCCGGGCCGTGGTGTCGTACCCCCCACCCGGGGTGTTCGGCACCATGATCCGTAGTCCGGTGGCGGGTCCGCCCGCGTTGCCGGACCCGCCCTCGTCCTTCTCCGCGGTGGCCCCACAGGCGCCCGACGCGAGTACCGTGGCGGCGGCGAAGCCCACGAACAGCAGTTCTCTCCGAGTTGCCATCTTGTTTCTCTTCCGTTTCGAGTCAGGCCAGCGGCAAGATGATGGCCCTCGGACGAACCCCACGTCTGCCTTGTGTCAACAGCGGAAATTGAGGTCTTTGTGGTCGCGGTCACTTCCCGCCGTACGCTGGCCGGGCAGTTGCTCGTACTCCAGCTCGCGATCATCGTGGTCGTGCTGGTCGCGGTGGCCGCTGTCTCCCTGGCCCAGTCCGCGGCCACCTTCAACCGGGTCGAGGGGCGCCGGGTGGCCGCGCTCGGCGAGCAGCTCGCCGGCAGTCCGCTGCTGCGCGAGCGGCTCAACCAGCCGGCACCGGCGGAACTCGTCGCACCGCTGGTGCAGAACGCGCTCACCCAGTCCGGGGTGACCTCGGTGACCGTGGCCGACGCCCGGGGGCGGGTGGTCAGCTCCACCGACCCGACCCTGGTCGGGAGCCCGCTCGTGCTCGGCGACCCGGGGGTGGGGCGCGGGCGGAGCTGGTCCGGTGAGCTGGCGGTCGGTGACTCGCGGGAACTGGTCGCCCAGGTACCGGTGCTCGGTGACCGCAAGGACGACCTCGGCCGGCAGCTCGGCGTGGTGATGATCGGAGAGGCGTCGCCGACCTGGGCGCAGCGGCTGGTGGGTGCCTCGTCGTATTTGTTCACCTATCTGGGTATCGCCAGTCTGCTCGGGGTCGTCGGCTCCTGGCTGCTGGCCCGTCGGATCAAGCGGCAGACCCTGGGCCTGGAGCCCCGGGAGATCGCCGGCCTGGCCGAGCACCGGGAGGCGCTGCTGCACGGCATCGCCGAGGGGGTGATCGCACTCGATCCGCAGCAGCGGATCACCCTGGTCAACGCGGTCGGCCGACGTCTGCTCGACCTGCCCGAGCACTGCCTCGGCCGGACCCTGGCCGAACTGGGGATCTCCGGGCGGCTGCGGGACGTACTGGCCGGCGCCGACCATGATCCGCAGGCCCGGGACGAGGTGGTGCTGCGGGCCGGCCGGGTGCTGGTGATGAACCGGATGACCGTCAGCAAGGACGGCCACCGGCTCGGCTCGGTCACCACCCTGCGGGACCGCACCGAGCTGGCCCGCCTGGAACAGGAGATCGGCTCCTTTCGCAGCACCACCGAACTGCTGCGCGCCCAGACCCATGAGTTCGCCAACCAGCTGCACACCATCTCCGGGCTCATCCAGATCGGCGAGCACGACGAGGTGGTGCGGTACGTCGAAGCGCTGAGCCGGCACCGCGCCTCCCTCGACCTCACCGTCAGCAGCCGGATCCACGACACCGCAGTGGCGGCCCTGCTGATGGCGAAGTCGGCGTTGGCCGCCGAGCGTCGGGTGGAGCTGCGGATCTCCGAGCGGACCGGCCTGGACCGGTTGACGCCGGCAGTGGCCGCCGACGTCGCGACGGTGCTGGGTAACCTGGTCGACAACGCGGTCGAGGCGGTGGCCGGCAGCCGGGAGAGCTGCACCACGTCGCCGCCGGACCACCCGGACGGCGCCGCGTCCGACGGCGTGGCACCGGACGGCGGTGAGCTGCCGGGCGGCCCCGCCTGGGTGGAGGTCGAGCTACGCCAGGACGCCGCCTCGGTGGAGATCGTGGTCCGGGACTCCGGGCCGGGAGTCGCGCCGCAACTGGCCCAGGAGGTCTTCGCGCACGGCTTCACCACCAAGGCGGCGCGTGGCGGCGAACGGGGCATCGGACTGGCGCTGACCCGCCTGGTCTGCCACCGCCGAGGTGGCGAGGTCGCGGCGACGAACACCGAGGAGGGTGCGATGTTCACGGCCCGGATGTCGGTGACCCCGGTGCCGGAGGGGAGCCGATGATCGACGTCCTGGTGGTCGACGACGACTTCATGGTGGCCCGCATCCACCGGGGCTTCGTCGAGCGGCTCGACGGCTTCCGGGTGGTGGGTTCGGCCAGTACCGGCGAGGAGGCGGTCGCCTGCGTCGAGCGGCTCCGCCCCGACCTGGTACTGCTCGACCTCTACCTGCCGGACATGTTCGGTCTGGACGTGGTGACCCGGATACGGGCCGCCCGGCACGACTGCGACGTGCTGGTGATCAGCGCGGCCCGGGAGGTGGAGACGGTACGACGGGCGGTCCGCTACGGCGCGGTCAACTACCTGCTCAAGCCGTTCGGCTTCGACGAACTGCGGACCCGGTTGGAGCAGTACGCGGCCCGCCGTAACTCGCTACGCGCCACGGTGGTCAGCGACCAGGCCGACGTGGACCGGGTCCTGTCCCGCAGCGGCTCGCACAGCACCACCCCCGCGCTGCCCCGGGGCCTCAGCGCGGAGACCGCCGAACTGGTGGAACGCGCACTGCGACAGCACTCCACGACGCTCTCCGCCGCCGAGTGCGCCAGCGCGGTGGGCATCTCCCGGGTCAGTGCGCGGCGCTACCTGGAACACTTCGCCGACACCGGACGGGCGGCGGTGAGTCTCCGGTACGGCTCCGCCGGCCGCCCGGAACGCCGGTACAGCTGGGCCTCCTGAGCGCCTGCCGCAGGTCGTACCGGCATCCCGGGACGCCCAACCACCCGTTCAGTCCACGATGTTCACGTAGAAGCTGTCCCGGTCCTCGTAGAGGATCCGGTCCCAGAACAGGTACCAGCGCAGGTAGCTGCCGGCGCGGCTGTTGTGCGTCGCGTCGACCCCCTGCACCGAGAAGTCCCAGATCGGGCTCGCCGCGCCCTCCATGGTGGCCGCGAACGGGTACTCGTCGCACTGTTCCTCGTCGATCGGCGGGACGAACTGCGCGCACGTCGAGCGGACGACCGCCCGGTTCGGCCCCTCGTCCGACGTCGGGATGCGGTGCAGGCCGTTGTCGGTCGGCGCGCCGTCCCGGTACGCGCCCGGAATCAGCTTCGGATCCTGCGCGGGCGGAAAGGTGCTGTCCGGGAAGTACTGCGCCCGGCGGATGTGCAGGGCGACGTCCCGCACACTGACCTCGCTCGGTGCGTCGACCTGGTAGGTGAGGTACGGGATCACGTCGTCGTTGATGCAGGCCCGGGGCCGGTTGGCGAAGTACGTCGCCGAGTCGCAGCGGACGAGGTGGTACGCGGTCCGCCCCGCGTCACTCCAGACCGGTGCCTCGTCGCTGACGACCTTGGCGGTCAGCCGCCACCGGTGCCGCGAGAGCAGGTCGGGCCGGGTGCTCTTCGTCTCGTCCGACGTGATCAACCAGGTGTTCCAGGTGTCGTCGCCGGTCCACCCGGTCAGCGACCGGTCGACCGGATCACCGTTGATCCGGCAACCGTCGTCGTGGCCGACGTCGGCGCACTCGGGTACCAGCGAGAACCGGGTGTCGTCCGGGTCCCCGTAGACGCCCCAGTGCGCGCCGACCGAGGTCCGTTTCAGCTCGATCAGGATCGTGCGACCGTGGTAGTCGCCCCAGGCCACCGCGACGTACTGGAGGCTGGCCTCGCCGATCAGCTGGCCGGAGGTGTCCCACGCCTGTGCGGTGAAGCCGTGCTCCTGGCACCAGACCAGGCGGTGGAACACGTGCCCACGGGAGCCGTCGGCCCGGGGGTCGTTCCGGCACTGCTCGATGATCCCGTCGGCCGGGTCGGACACGGCCCGGACCGCACCGGCCTGGCGTACCGCTGCCTGTCGGAGCCCCGCGCGGTCGAGTCCGGTGGGATCGCCGATCCGGGCCATGTTGCTGTAGGAGTGGCTGCCGACCGCGGCGGCCGTGTGCCGGCCGGCGTCGGACGTGGCCGCCGCCCGGTTGCCCGCCGGGTCGCCGGGCCCGACCCCGGCCGCCGGTGCGGTACCGGTCGGTGCCACCGTCGTGGCCAGCAGGCCGACGGTGACCACAGCGGCGACCCTCGCGCGTCGCCGGGCTCGTGGTGCGTTCACGATGTCCGTCCCCTCTCGTTCGTCGTCGCGACCCCGACCTGCGCGGAGCGGTGGGGCGCGGACCGTCCGGCCGCCGGGACCATGCGGAACCGGTGGTGGAGAGCGGTACGGCACCCACCGGTGACCAACGACCGAGGGTGGGTCGTCGTGTCGTCGGCGGTCCGGCGCCGGTCGGTGACGAACGGTTTCCGGCGTTCCCCGGATGATCGTTCCGCCGTCGGGCGGAGGTTCCGACCGGCGGTACCGGAACTGGTGCCGAACGGTCGATTTCCGCAGCCGTGCGTACACAGAGGAGAGTCGGCCCCCTACTGTGTCATCCGGCACGCCGGCGGGGGACGCTGCCGGGGCCGACCCGGTGGCGCGATCCAGGCGTTTACAGGGGGTTTCAGGATGTACGTACGGAGCCGCGTCCTCGCGGGTCTGGTCGTCGGGACGGTCGTGCTGATCGGCCAACCGGCGACTGCGGGCACGGCGGCGGGTGAACCTGCGGGCACCGGTGCCCGCCCCGCCAGGACAACGGCCGCCGGTACCGGCGCCCAACTGGTCGCGATGGCGACCCAACCGGCACCGGGGCACACCGGGCTGGTACCGAACACGCCGCGTAACGACGTACCGCGGATCACCGACGGCGAGATCACCGACATCGAGCTGGTCGGGAACCGGGTCTTCATCGCCGGCTCCTTCACGTCGATCGCCAACGTCGGCGGGTCGCCGGTCGCGCAGCGGTCGCTGGCCTCGTACAACATCGACACGGGCCTGATCGACACCGGTTTCACACCGACCTTCGACGGCTCCGTGGAGGCGATCGAGGCGTCCCCGGACGGGTCGGCGCTCTACGTCGCCGGATCGTTCAACACGGTCGGTGGACTGACGAAGCGCAAGATCGCACGGCTCGACCCGGTCACCGGCGCCCCGGTGGCCGGGTTCACCGCCCAGGGCAACGGTCGCGGCACCGCGCTCGCCGTGAGTGGCACCGCCGTGTACGTGGGCGGCCAGTTCACGAAGATCAACGGCGTGGACCGCGTCGGGCTCGCCGCGCTCAACCCCGGCACGGGTGCGGTCGACAGCGGCTTCAACCTGCCGCTGTCCGGCGGTATCGGCGTCGGCGGCATGCTCACCGTGCAGCAGCTCAAGCTGACGCACGACGGCAGCAAGCTGCTGGTGGTGCACACCGGCCGGCAGATCGCCGGCCAGGACCGCTACGGCGTGGGCCTGATCGGCACCGCCACCAAAACGCTGCTGCCCTGGCGTACCCGGCTGTGGGAGGACTACCTCTCCTTCGTCGGCGGCATCCAGCGGGTCTTCGCCGGTGACATCGCCCCGGACGACTCGTACTTCGTGGTGACCAGCGGCTCGGGCGGCGACCGCCCGCCGATCAACGACACCGCGATCAGGTTCCCGCTGGCCGGCAACGACAACGTCGAACCGACCTGGGTGTCCCGGCACTTCGACAGCATCTACTCCGTCGCCGTCACCGAGACGGCGGTCTACGTCGGTGGCCACTTCAGCTGGCAGGAGTCACCGACCTCGCCCGTACCGTGGCCCGGCCTGGACAACGTCGGATACGGCACCGGTCAGGGGCTCAGCGGGTACGGCCTCGGCGACCAGGTGGTCCGCCGCGACCACCTCGGCGCGCTCGACCCGACCACCGGTACGGCACTCGAATGGAACCCCGGGTCGAGCTCGTACGAGGGGGAGAAGGCGCTCCTGGCCACCTCCCGGGGCCTCTTCGTCGGCGGCGACGGCAACACCAAGGGTGGTCTGCCGGTGGGTCGGGTCGGGTTCTTCGACCTCAGCCGGGTACCGGCACCCTCGCCGGTCGACACGGCGATCGTCACGCCCATCGAGGGCACGGTCAAACCCGCCAACGCGCCGTTCGTGATCGACGGTACGGCCACCGCGCCCTCCGGGATCACCAAGGTCCAGATCGAGATCCAGAACCGGAACTCCAAGCAGTACCTCCAGGACGACCTCACCACCTGGGGCGCCTTCAACGGCATCAACGCCACGCTCGCCGCGCCGAACGCCCCCGCGAGCTCGTGGTCGCTCTCGGTGTCCCTGCCCGCCGGGGAGTACCAGGTCCTGGCGAAGACCTTCGGGGCCAGCGGGGAGAGCGACACCACGAAGGCGATCAAGAAGATCGAGACCTTCAGCTTCGACGACCTGCCGCCGACCACGAACATCAGCACCCCGGCCGCCGGGCTGAACCCGGCCCTCAGTTTCGTCGCCACCGGTACCGCCACCGACGACAAGGGCGTCACCGCGCTGACGTACTCGTTCCGGGACGGGGAGAACCGGTACCTCCAGGACGACGGGACGGTCGCCCCGGTCTACAACACGTTCCGGGGCGAGCCGGACGTGATCGGCGCGCTGTCGACCACCTGGCAGTTCGAGGTGACCCTGCCCGCCGAGGGCGAATGGCGGATGACCGCCACCGCCATCGACACCGCCGGACAGAGTGACCTGCGGGGCGACAACCAGGACTGGATCGTCTCGACCACGGGTGTCGCGCCGTCGGTGACCATCAGCGCACCCGCGCCGATGACCCCGCCCACCGCCGCCACGCCGATCACCGTCGCGCCGGGCGCCCCGATCACCTTCTCCGGTACCGCCAGCGACGACGGCACCCTGAAGTCGGTCGAGATCTACCTGCGCAACACCACCACCCGGGAATCGCTGGCCGCCGACGGCACCTGGAGCGTCGACTCGGTCACCGCGTACCACCGGGTCTCGCCGACCAACCTCAACGCCGCGTCGTACACCTGGTCCTACACCACCGTGCCGCTCACGCCCGGCGTGTACGACTTCCGGGTCCGGGCCACCGACAACCTGGGCCTGACCACGTCCTCCGCCAACCTGGGCCGGCTCACCGTCACCGCCCAGGTACCCGGGGACGCCTTCCCGAACGGTCTGCTCAGTTTCACCGGCACCGACCAGAACGTCGAGCAGCTGCACCTCAACCTGGCCGGTACGGCGACCGACGACAAGGGCGTGCAGAGCGTGCGGGTGGCGCTGCGGGACCTGGACACCGGCCGGTACGTGCAGCCGAACGGCACCATGGCGGCGAGCTTCGCCACGGTGAACGCCACGCTCGCCTCGCCCGGCGCGACGAGCACCACGTTCACGCTGTCGATCGACCTGCCGACCAAGGGTGAGTACAGCGTCGAGGCGTGGGCCGTCGACACGGCGGGTCAGCAGGACGGCTCGACCTCCGGCGCCACCGCCAAGTACCTGGTGTACCCGGGCGACCTCGACCCGCGACTGGAACCGAGCCTCAGCCCGCAGAGCGGTGCGGTCTTCACCGACTCCCGGGTCGTGGTCACCGGACGGGCGGTGGACGACGTCGGGATGCTCCGGGTGGAGGTGCAGATCGTCAACAGCGCGGGGCGGGGGATGAACTCCTCGGGCGTCTTCGTGACGGGCAACGCGCCCTGGATCTCGACCTTCCTCACCAGCCCGGGATCCCCGGGGTCCAACTTCGCGTACACCTCACCGGTGATTCCGGCGGGGACGTACACCGTCGTGGTCCGGGCCGTCGACAACTACGGTCAGCTCCAGCAGCCGCCGACGAGCATCCCGGTGACCGTGAGCTGAACCGACCGGCGCGGACCGGTCCGACCCCCGGGCGGTGACCCTGGGGCGGGCCGGTCCGCGCCGCGTCGGTACCCGCCGTCCGGCCGCGCGGTCAGTTCCCGTCGGTCCTCTCCCACGCGGCGGCGACCAGGGCGGGGAGGACCTGTGCGGCGGTACCGCGCAGGTTGACGGCGGTGACCGGGTCGAGCGGGGTCGGCTCCGGGTTCACCTGGATCACGGTGGCGCCCGCGCGGGCCGCGATCCGGGGGACCTCGGCCGCCGGGTACACGACACCGGAGGTGCCGACCGTCAGCAGCACGTCGCAGGTGGCGGCGGCCTCGACCGCCGCGGTCAACGCCGCCTCGGGCAGGGCCTCACCGAACCACACCACCCCGGGGCGGACGAGCGCCGCGCAGGACACGCAGCGGGGCGGCGGGATCCGCCCACCCTCGGCCAGTTCGGTGACCGCACCCTCCGGCAGGTCCGGGAACGTCGCCGGGTGCCCGGCGGCGGCTACGCACCGGGGCGCGAAGAGGCTGCCGTGCAGGTGGATCGGCGCCCGGGTACCGGCTCGTTCGTGCAGGTCGTCGACGTTCTGGGTGACGACGGTGCCGGCGGGTGCCCGGTCGACGATGGTGGTGATCGCCCGGTGACCCGGGTTGGGCGTCGCCCGGCGTACCCGCGCCCGACGCCACTCGTACCACCCCCAGACCAGGTCCGGGTCGGCGTGGAACGCCTCCGGGGTGGCGAGCTGTGCGGCGTCGAACCGGGCCCAGAGGCCGGTCAGGTCGTCCCGGAAGGTGGGCACACCGCTCTCGGCGGAGATTCCCGCGCCGGTGAAGACGACGACCCGGTGGGCGTCGCCGAGGCTCCGGGCGGCCTGGTGCAGCAGAACGCTATCCATGCATGGAGATCCTGCCAGCCCGGTACGGTGACCGGCGCGGGACCGGGGTCAGGCACGACCGCCGGGTCCGGCCGGCCGGACCCCGCCCCGCCCGGCCCCGACGAGCCGGGCCAGCAGGGTCACGCCCTGGACCACGATGCCGACCACCGTCCCGGCGATCGACACGGCCAGCACCACGCGGGCGACCAGCGGCCAGTCGACGGACGGATCCGGGAAGGCGAACGGGAAGACCTCCCACAACCGCACCAGCGCGGCCAGGCCGACCACGCTCGTCGCCAGGTCGCCGAGCGACCTCCACCACGGTGCGTCGTAGCGCAGGTAGGTGGCGGTGACGACGACACCGGCCACGATCGAGGCGTTGACCAGCCCGACCACCTGACCGGCGGCGTCGGTCAGGAACGGCACGGCCCGCCAGCCGGGTCGTCCGTTGATCAGAGTCAGCAGCACGACGTTGACGGTGATCGCGGCCAGGTAGCCGAACCTGCGGGCTCCGACGGATGGTCGACGTGCCGGCGCGAATGACATCATCGCGTCCTCCTCTGCCCGGACGAGGTCCCATCCCGACACTAGGTCGACGGTCGGTGCCGGGTCAGAGGCGAAGGTCCGCCCCGCGTGGGCCCTTCACTTCTGTACCTGTACGGACGTACGAGAAACGGGGTTGTCATGGCGTACCTCTTCCTTGCGATCGCCATCTCGGCCGAGGTGGCCGGGACGAGCATCCTCAAGGCGACGGAGGGCTTCACCCGGCTGTGGCCCACCGTCGGACTGATCGCCGCCTACGCCACCTCGTTCGTCTGCCTCGCCCAGGCGGTCAGGGAGATCCCGGTCGGGGTGGCCTACGCGATGTGGTCCGGGCTCGGCACGGCCGCCATCGTCGCGATCGGCGCGACGTTCCTCGGTGAACCACTGACCCTCACCAAGGTCGTCGGGGTCGGCATCATCATCGCCGGGGTCGTGCTGCTCAACCTCGGCGGTGCCCATTGACCACCGGTCGTGCACGGCGGCCCGTGGCCCAGGCCGAACACCCTGACCGTCGGCGCGGCCGTGGCGGCTCCCGCCGGGCCACGGCCGCGCCTGGGGCCGTCACTGGGGTACGGCCTCCACGACCTCGGCGACGTTGCCGCTGTAGCAGGTGGTGGTGGCGACGTTCGGGGCGGTGACCGTCTGGTACCCGTTGACGACGTAGGTCCCGCCGGTCTGGAGGTTGCGGCACTGGATCCGGACCCGGTAGCTGCCGGTGTCACACTGCACCCGCCCCCGGCCGTAGTAGTGGTTGCTGCCCTCGTGGACCCACTCCATCCACGGTGCGCAGCCGGTGACACCGGTGCCCGGCGGGTCCTGCACGGCGTACACCTTCTCCGCGACGTTGCCCGTGTAGCAGGTGGTGGTGGCGGTGGTCGGGGCGTTGACGGCCTGGCTGCCGTAGACGACGTAGCCCACCCCGGTCTGGGCGTTGCGGCACTGGATCTTCACCTTGTACCGGCCGGTCGTGCAGGTCACCTTGCCCCGACCGTAGTAGTAGTTGCTCCCCTCGGCGACCCACTCGATCGAGGTGGTGCACCCGGTGGGCGCGGACAGGGTGGACACCGTGGTGGCGGCAGCGGGGGCGGGCTCGGCCGCCGGTGCCGCCTGGGCGGGAGCCGACAGGGCGGACAGGCCGAGAAGGGCCACGGCGAGCGCCGGGAAGGTACGCCTGAACAAGACAGTCTCCTGAGGACCGTAGGGATCAAGATTTTCGTCGCGAAGGGGCCATGCTAGGAGATTTATCGATGTCCGTCGAGATGGAGGTTCGGGCGGACCTGAGTCAGGGCCGAAGCGCGCGCAGGAACGCCACGGCCATCGTGCGGCGTGTCGGCGTCCCGGCCGCGACCAGCGCGGTCATGTAGGCGTCGAGACGCCCGCGCTCCTCCTCGGTCAGCGCGGCGGCGATCGCCTCGCCGTAGGTGGGGACGAGCGGGTTGGGGGCCACCCGCTTGAGAACCTCCCAGTCGTCGAGCGGTTCGGCCGGCACGTCGACCTGGGCGCGGTAGTCCAGCTCCACCGCCTCGAACCCCGCGTCCACCGCCCAGGCGAGCAGGTTGCGCTCGTCGAAGTCGACCATCGGCCGCTCGGCCGCCTCCGTGGGGCCCCGATACACGTCCCGGACCCGGGCCAGCAGGTCGTCGACGGGTGAGCCACCGCGCAGTCCGAACAGGTCGTCGGGGCAGTACTCGTGCGTGAAGCGGTTGATCGGCTCGAAGATGGACAACCGGCCACCCGGTTTGAGCACCCGGAAGAACGCGGCGAACGCGGCGAATTTGCGGTCGGAGTACATGAGAGCCGACCGGGTGGTGACGACGTCGACGGAGGCGTCCGCGATGCCGGCCAGATCCTCGGCTGCGGCCTGGACGAAACTGCACCGCTCGTCACCGTCGGCGGTACGTCGGCAGTGGTCGAGCAGGTCCTGCGACACGTCACTGAAGATGACCCGGCCATCCGGGCCGAGCCGGTCGAGCGCACCGAACCCGATCAGTCCGGTCCCGCAACCGACATCGAGAAGCACGTCGTCGGGGCCGAGGCCGGCCCGGTCCAGGACGCCGTCCCGGAACCAGGCCAGGTCCGGGGCGTACCGGGCCCGCAGGTCGGCGCTGTCGCCGTCCCGGCGCGTGAGCAGCCACTGTGCCCATTGGTCGGTTGCCATCGGGCCACGATAGCCGTGAGCGGGAAGGCCCACCATGGCGCGGGAAGCCCGGTAGCCATGGACAATCAGCTCCAGGCGCGGCTGACCGTGCGATCACGGACGGACACCCAGGAGGCACGGGTGCAGGAGAAGCGGGAAACCGCAGAACGCCTCACATTGGTGACCACCGTCGGACCGTGGTTCCACCTCGACCAACCGGTGCTGGTCGGACGCGGGCAGACCTACTGGGTCGACAACAGGACGAGCGAACTGTGCATTGACCGGGGCGACGGTCGAATCACCCGGGTAGCCGGCTGGGTCTGTCGCTGAGCCAGCAGAGACGGTGTTGATCAGGCCGGGGCCTGTGCCACTCCGAGTTGTTCCCGCACGGTGCGGGACGGGTAGAGGCTCACCGGAGCGGCCCTCACGGCGGCAGCAGGTCAGCGCGTACCAGGATCTGGGTCTGCCGGCCCGGCCCGCCGTCCTCGGTCAGGCGGAAGCCTTCCAGCCACACCCGGCCGTAGTCCTGCCGCTGGTTCGCCACCAGCCGCACCCCGGTCACCCGCAACGTCACCGGCCCGTCAGCGGGATTCACCCGATCCGCCGGTCGGATGTGCATCACCGCGCCGAGCCGTACCCGGATGTCAAACACCACGCCCCCTCACCGCCCGCACGGCCTGCGCCTCTGAACGACGGCTGACCACCCGGATCCCGGCGATCAACACGAACACCTCCCGCCGCGCGGTAGCTGCCCCCGCCTGGTCCAGGACGTAACCGGTCAACCAGACCCAGTGGTCGTAGGTGGGCTTGTCACACACCGACACCACCCGCAACCGCAACGCCCGATCCCCACCGAACTGCGGCGACGCCCGACCGTCGAGGAACACCACATCCCCCGGAGCGGGTACACCCGGCCGCTGCCGCACCACCCGACCCGCCGAGGGTCGGGGCGCCGGGG
>NZ_WVUH01000085.1 GCF_017614955.1 Micromonospora echinofusca | reverse complement strand
GTTCCCGGGCGGCGTGGGTGGGTACGGCCTCCCGTCGGCGGGCCAGCGCGATGGTGCGGCGCACCCCGGGCGGGGCGAGCGGGGTGACCCGGATGCCGGGGCGCCGGGCCACCACGATGCCGGGTACCAGGGCGACGCCGAGGCCGGCCTCGACGAAGCTGAGCACCGCGTCCATCTCACCGCCGTCGACGGCGAAGGTGGGTTCGAACCCGGCCTCCCGGCAGGCGGCGAGGGTGGCGTCACGCAGGTCGTAGCCGGCCCGGAACATCAGCAGCGGCTGGCCACGCAGGTCGGTGAGGTGCAGTGCGCCGCCGTCGGTGGTGACCGGCAGCGGGTCGACCGAGGCGACCACCAGGCTCTCCCGCAGGATCGGCTCCACCCGCAGCCCCGGGTCGGTGCCCTGGGCGGGCAGGATGATCAGGGCCAGGTCCAGCTCGCCCCGGAGCAGGTCGCGGACCAGGTCCTGGGACCCGCTCTCCTCCACCCGCAGGTCGACGTTGGGGTGGGCGTCCCGGAACCGGCGCAGCACCGGCGGGGCGAGCGAGGTGACCAGGCTGGGGGTGGCGCCGAGGCGTACCCGCCCCCGGCGCAGCCCCATCAGCTCCTGGACCTCGCGCTGGGCGGTGTCGGTGTCGGCGAGGATCCGGCGGGCCAGCGGCAGCAGCACCTCCCCGGCGGCGGTGAGGGTGATGTTGCCCCGGATCCGCTCGAAGAGCGGGGCACCGAGGCTGCTCTCCAGGGCGTGAATTTGCTTACTCAGCGAAGGCTGGGTGATGCCGACCAGGTCCGCCGCCTGGGTGAAATGTCGGGCTTCGGCCACCGCCACGAAGTACCTCAGCTGATGGAGCTGCATCTACATAGCTTAAAGCTATCGGAACTACGGTTTCGATGCATTGGACGACTGAATGCTGCTCTCCTAGCGTCGATCGGGTGGTAGTCACGACTCGGTCGCCCATCCGCTCCAGTGTCGGCCTCAAGGCCGTGATGGCGGTGACGGGCATCGTCCTGGTGCTGTTCCTGATCGCGCACATGCTCGGCAACCTGAAGATCTTCACCGGCCAGACCTCGTTCGACCACTACGCGCACTGGCTGCGCGAGATCGGCGCCCCGCTGCTGCCCGGGGTCTGGTTCCTCTGGATCCTGCGGACCGTGCTGCTGGTCGCGGTGCTGGCCCACATCGGGGCCGCCACCACGCTCGCGCTGCGGGCCCGCGCCGCCCGTCCGGTGCGGTACGCCCACCGGAGGCCGGTACAGGGCAGCTACGCGGCCCGGACGATGCGCTGGGGCGGCGTGATCATCGGACTCTTCGTGATCTACCACCTGCTCGACCTGACCACCGGGGCGCTGAACCCGGTCGGCGACCCGAGCCGCCCCTACGCCAACGTGGTCGCCGACTTCGCGCCGGACCGCTGGTACGTGACCCTCTTCTACACCCTGGCGGTCGTCGCCGTCGGTTTCCACCTGCGGCACGGCGCGTTCAGCGCCCTGCGCAGCCTCGGCCAGCAGACCCCGCGCGGCGAGCGCCGGGCCCGAGCCGTGGCGCTGGTCCTCGCGGTGGCGCTCTGCGCCGGCTATCTCGCGGTCCCGTTCGCCGTACTCACCGGATTGGTGGACTGATCATGGATCTCTGGCAGGAGGGCGACCCGATCGCCGACACCACGGCACCGGACGGTCCGGTGGAGACCCGCTGGGACCGCCGCCGCTTCGCCGCCAGACTGGTCAACCCGGCCAACCGCCGCAAGCTCACCGTGATCGTGGTCGGTACCGGCCTGGCCGGCGGGTCGGCCGCCGCCACCCTCGGCGAGCTGGGCTACCGGGTGAAGTCGTACTGCTACCAGGACAGCCCGCGTCGGGCCCACTCGATCGCGGCGCAGGGCGGCATCAACGCGGCGAAGAACTACCGCAACGACGGCGACTCGGTCCACCGGCTCTTCTACGACACCGTCAAGGGCGGCGACTTCCGCTCCCGGGAGTCGAACGTGCACCGGCTGGCCCAGGTCTCCGTCGAGATCATCGACCAGTGCGTGGCCCAGGGCGTGCCGTTCGCCCGCGAGTACGGCGGGCTGCTGGACACCCGGTCCTTCGGCGGCGCACAGGTGCAGCGCACCTTCTACGCCCGGGGGCAGACCGGCCAGCAACTGCTGCTCGGCGCGTACCAGGCACTGGAACGGCAGATCGCGGCCGGGACCGTGGAGATGAACTCCCGGCACGAGATGCTGGAACTGGTCGTGGTGGACGGCCGGGCCCGGGGCATCGTGGTCCGGGACCTGGTCACCGGCGAGATCAGCACCGAGTTCGCGGACGCGGTGGTGCTCGCCTCCGGCGGGTACGGCAACGTCTTCTACCTCTCCACCAACGCCAAGGGCTGCAACGTCACCGCCACCTGGCGGGCACACCGCAAGGGCGCCTACTTCGCCAACCCGTGCTACACGCAGATCCACCCGACCTGCATCCCGGTCTCCGGCGGGTACCAGTCGAAGCTGACCCTGATGAGCGAGTCGCTGCGCAACGACGGCCGGGTCTGGGTACCGAAGGCAAAGGGCGACGACCGGGCTCCCCGGGACATCCCGGAGAACGAACGGGACTACTACCTGGAGCGGATGTACCCGGCGTTCGGCAACCTGGTCCCCCGGGACATCGCCTCCCGCGCGGCGAAGAACGTCTGCGACTCCGGGCACGGGGTCGGCCCCACCGGTCTCGGGGTCTACCTGGACTTCGCCGACGCGATCGGCCGGCTCGGCCGCAACGCCGTCGAGGCCCGGTACGGCAACCTCTTCGAGATGTACGAGCGGATCACCGGTGAGGACCCGTACCGGGTGCCGATGCGGATCTACCCGGCGGTGCACTACACGATGGGCGGGCTCTGGGTCGACTACGACCTCCAGTCGACCGTCCCGGGTCTGTTCGTCATCGGGGAGGCGAACTTCTCCGACCACGGGGCGAACCGGCTCGGTGCCTCGGCGCTGATGCAGGGGCTGGCCGACGGGTACTTCGTCCTGCCCAACACCATCGCCGACTATCTGGCCGCCGGCCCGTTCGCACCGGTCGACGCCAACCACCCGGAGGCGGTCGCGGCCCGCGCGGACGTCGAGGACCGGCTGGCCCGGCTGCTGGCGGTCGACGGTGACCGGACGGTCGACTCGTTCCACCGGGAGCTGGGCCAGATCATGTGGGAGCACTGCGGCATGGAACGTACCGACGCCGGCCTGCGCAAGGCGATCGGTGAGATCCGGGCGCTGCGCGAGCAGTTCTGGCAGCGGGTCCGGGTGCCCGGGGACGGCGAGCGGCTGAACCAGGCACTGGAGAAGGCCGGCCGGGTGGCCGACTTCTTCGAACTGGCCGAGCTGATGTGCGTCGACGCGCTGCACCGGGAGGAGTCCTGCGGCGGTCACTTCCGGGCCGAGCACCAGACGCCCGACGGGGAGGCGCAGCGCGACGACGAGCGGTTCGCCTACGTCGCGGCCTGGGAGTACACCGGCAGCGACCGGCCGGCGGTGCTGCACCGGGAGAACCTGACCTTCGAATACGTCCACCCCTCGCAGCGGAGCTACAAGTGAACCTCACCCTGCGCATCTGGCGGCAGTCCGGCCCGGGAGACAAGGGCCGGATGGTCACCTACCCGGTCGCGGACATCTCCCCGGACATGTCGTTCCTGGAGATGCTCGACGTACTCAACGAACGGCTCACCCTGGCCGGCGAGGAGCCGGTCGCCTTCGACCACGACTGCCGCGAGGGGATCTGCGGCGCCTGCGGCATGGTCATCAACGGCAACGCGCACGGCCCGCAGCGCGGTACCACCGCCTGTCAGCTGCACATGCGGCACTTCACCGACGGCGAGACGATCGACATCGAGCCGTGGCGGGCCCGCGCCTTCCCGGTGGTGAAGGACCTGGTGGTGGACCGCAACGCGTTCGACCGGATCATCGCGGCCGGCGGTTACGTCACCGCACCCACCGGCAGCGCCCCGGAGGCGCACGCCACGCCGGTGGCGAAGGCGAACGCCGACGCGGCCTTCGAGGCGGCGGCCTGCATCGGCTGCGGGGCCTGCGTGGCGGCCTGCCCGAACGGGTCGGGCATGCTCTTCACCGCCGCGAAGGTCACCCAGCTCGGCCTGCTGCCGCAGGGCCAGCCCGAGCGGTACACCCGGGTCCTCGGCATGGTCGACGCCCACGACGAGGCCGGGTTCGGCGGGTGCACGAACGCCGGCGAGTGCACGGCGGTCTGCCCGAAGGGCATCCCGTTGAGCACCATCGGCCGGCTGAACCGGGACTACCTGCGGGCGACCGCGAAACGGGGCGACACCCCCGGCACCTGAGGCACGACAGTGAGAACTTCTGGTGAACTCCGAAGAAGTTCATATCGCACGCTTATGCCGAGTGAACAACGGCCATTTTTCGCAGTCCGGAAAAGCGCCCTGCACAATGGCCGTCAATTACGGCTGGTCGCGAATGGTACGCCCGACTCGCCGCTATCCGGAAAACACCCGGCCACCGGGCCGGCGGCGACCACCCGGTTCCAAATTATTTAATGGCGGGAACAACCCGAAAGCCATTCATGGAAGTGTTAGCGTCTCTTCCGCACGGCTCCGTGCAAACCCCCTTCAGCCGGCGGCGATCCGGCGACCCGTGCCCGGGTACCGGCGCCGCCCCGAACGGTGCCGGAAGGAAGACAGATGCGTCGGCTCCACCTACCAGGACGACTACTACCCGTCCTCGCCGTCCTGGGTCTCGTCGCCACCTCGGCCGCCCCCGCCGCCGCCGAGGTCACCACCGGGCACCACCCGGAGACCGTACGGCTGCTGGCCAAGGCCGCCGCCGACGAGTGTTTCGCCGGGATCGGCGTCGACTACCCGGCCGGGCCACCCTGCGCGGTGGGCCGGGAGAAGGTCAACCAGTCGTACGTCTGGGGCCTGGCCAAGGCCGGACGGCAACTCTGGTTCGGTACCGGGGCGAACGTGCTCTGCCTCAAGCCGGAGGGCTACGACGTCGGGGAGCCGATCCTCAACGACGACTACGCCTGCGAGTTCGCCAACAGCCAGCCGGCCCGGCAGAACCCCTCCCTGCCGGCCAACCTCGGTGACCACCGGATGCCGGAGGTCTACACCTACGACCTGGCGTCCGAGCGCCTCACCGAACGGACCGCGGACATCACCGCCGCCTCGCCCGCCGACGCGGCACTGTTGCGCTCGACGGCCGGCCTGCGCAGCGGTACCGCCCACCAGGGCGTGGTGCTGCTCGGTGGCCCCAGCCTCGTCGCCGGGGTCAACCTGTTCGCCTTCGACACCTTCACCGGCCGCTTCCTCGGTTCGACGAATCTGGGCGCGTACGAGAACATCCGGCACTTCGCGATCGCCGACGGCGTGCTCTACGCGGGTGTCGGGTTGGGCACCAACGGCGGCGACTCGGGTCGGGTCCTGCGCTGGACGGGCGACCGGACCGATCCGTTCTCCTTCACCGAGGTCGCCGACCTGCCGACCCAGGTCGCCGACCTCACCGTGCACCAGGGCCGGATCTACGTCTCCACCTGGCCGAAGGCCATCGTGGGCGCGGGCGTGACCGGCGCGGACGGCACCGGGACGGGTACCGCCGCCACCGGGGTGGGCACCGGCGCCGTCGACACCACCGACCTGGCGAGCATCTGGATGAGCCCGCTGCTGGCGGACGGGGAGCCGGGCCTGACCCCGGGCGACGCCCACAGCTGGACGCAGGTCTGGTCGGCCGCCGAGTACGAGCCGGACCCGGTGGTGCGGCGGGCGTACGCGCTGGGCGGTCTCGCCTCCTACGGCGGTCACCTCTACTGGGGCACCATGCACGTTCCGCTCCAGGCCACCGCGCTGCACCTCGCGGTGTACCCGCCGAAGAACCAGGCCCAGCTGGCGGCCACCGTGCAGAACACACAGCGGGCGTTCGTGGTCTTCCGGGGCCGGGACTTCGACGGTGCCGACCGGGCGGTCGAGACGCTCTACGGTGAGTCGCAGCTGCCGGCCTTCGACCCCGCCGCGAACGGCGGGGTGGGTGGCTGGCAGACCCGTCCGACCGGGATGACCCCGGTCTACGGCGGGTCCGGCTTCAACGACCCCTACAACCTGTACGCCTGGAAGATGCTGGTGGCCGGTGGGCGGCTCTACATCGGCACCATGGACTTCGCCTACATCGCCCTCGGTGGCGAGATGCCGGCACCGGAGACCGGGGCGACGGCGGTCGACCCGCCCACCTTCGGCTCCGACCTGTGGTCGTTCGACGCCCCGGGGCGGCCGGCCCGCGCGGTCGACCGGACCGGCTTCGGCAACCCGCTCAACCAGGGCGTACGGACCATGGTGGCGGACGGTTCCACCGTCTACCTCGGTATGGCCAACCCGATGAACCTGCGCACCGACCCGGCCGGTCCGCTGGGCGGTTGGGAACTGCTCGAGCTGACCCGGTGACGCGACGGCGCCCGGCGCCCGGTATCCGTACCGGTCGCCGGGCGCCGCACCCGTCCCGCCCCGCGTGGGGTGACCCGCCGCTGCGGGGCCGTACCGTCAGGGCGTGGCCAGCGCCTCGGTGGGCGAGAGCCGGCTGGCCCGGACCGCCGGGTAGAGCCCGGCCACCGCGCCGATGACCACCGTCGCCCCGATGCCGCCGGCCATCACCCACAGGGGCACCACCGTCGGCCAGTCCCGGGAGAGGGCGTAGCCGGCGGTGACGACCACCCCCAGCAGCACCCCGCCCAGCCCGCCGAGCGCGGACAGCAGCAGCGACTCGGCGAGGAACTGGGTCCGGACCTGGCCCCGGGTGGCGCCGAGCGCCCGGCGCAGGCCGATCTCGGCCCGCCGCTCCAGCACCGAGATGACCATCGTGTTCGCCACGCCGACGCCCCCGACCAGCAGCGCCACCGCGCCCAGGCCCAGCAGCAGGCCGGTGAACGCCTCGTCGGTGGCCTGCCGGGCGGCGAGCGCGTCGGAGGGGCGGGACACCTGGATCTCGTTGGCCTGCTCCGGGTTGGCGGTCGCGGCGAGCACCCCGCGTACCGCCTCGACGTGCCGCTCGGCGGAGCGGGTGTAGATCCGGGTCGGGTGCCCGTCCAGCCCCAGGTAGGTGGTGGCGGCCGGCCAGCCGACCAGCGCCGCCGAGTCGAGTTCCGGGGCCAGCGGGACCGGCCGGAGGATCCCGACCACGGTGAACCACCGACCGTCGATGTAGACCTGGATGTCCGGTCCGGCCGCGCCGAGCCCGAGCCGTTCGGCGGCGACCGCACCGAGCACGGTGGCCGGGTACCGCGCGGTGGCCTCGTTGAGCCAGGTGCCGTGGGCCACCGTGCCACCGACGGTCGCCAGGACGTCCAGGGTGACCGCCTGGGTACCGAGCCCACCGGTCTGCGGTGCCGGGATCCGGTCCGACCGGTAGACCGGCGTGTCGGCGAGCTGGGCGACCGCGGCGACCTGCTGCACCGGGCCGATCCGGGAGATCATCGCCACCGACTCGGTCGGTAGCTGGGCGTCGGCACCGAACAGGGTGCTGCCCGGCGCGACGGTGAGCAGGTTGGTGCCGAGCGCCGCCAACGTCCGGTCCAGGTCGGCCCGGGACGACGAGGAGATCCCGACGACGGCGATCATCGCCGCGATGCCGATGGCGATACCCAGCGCGGAGAGGAAGGCCCGCAGCGGTCGGGTACGCAGCCCCACCCCGCCGACCCGCAGCACGTCACGCGCACTCAGTCGGGCCGGGCGCAGCCGGACCGGGCGGGCCGTCCCCTCCGACCGGGTCGCTGTCGCGGTCACCGGAGCACCTCCCGCAGCAGGACGTGGTCGGCCACGATCCGCCCGTCGCGCATGTGCACCTGGCGGGGCAGACTGGCCGCGATCTCCCGGTCGTGGGTGATCACCACGACCGTGGTGCCGGCCGCGTGCAGCCCGTGCAGCAGCTCCATGACCCCGGCACCGGAGGTGGAGTCCAGGTTGCCGGTGGGCTCGTCGGCGAGCAGCAGCGGAGGTTCCCCGACCACGGCCCGGGCGATCGCCGCCCGCTGCCGTTCACCGCCGGAGAGCTGGTGCGGGCGGTGGTCCAGCCGGTGCCCCAACCCGACCCGCCGCAGCGCGGTCTCCGCGCGCCGGTGCCGCTCCCGCCGGGGTACGCCCGCGTAGAGCAGCCCGTCGGCGACGTTCTCCACCAGCGGTACGCCCACCGCCAGGTGGAACTGCTGGAACACGAAGCCGATCCGGCTGGCCCGCAGGGCGGACAGTTCCCGGTCGGTCAACGTCGACGTGTCGTACCCGTCGATGCGTACCGTGCCCGAGGTGGGCCGGTCCAGGGTGCCGATCACGTTGAGCATGGTGGACTTGCCGGATCCGGACGGGCCGACGATGGCGACCAGTTCGCCCCGGCCGACGGTCAGGTCGACCCCGTCGAGGGCGGCGACGCTGTCGCCGTACCGCCGGGAGACGTTCCGCAGCTCCACGACGTGGTCGACGGTGGTCGGGCGCGGCTCAGTCACCGGGCATCCCCACCGTCAGCCCCTCGACGACCGCGTCGCCGGAGACCTCGACCCGGCCGGCGGCGAAGAGACCGGTCTTCACCGCGACGATCCGGGTACCCGCGTCGTCGACGACCTGGAGGCCGTACCCGCCCTCGGCGAGGGCGAGCAGCGCGGCGACCGGCACGGTGAGCACGTCGGCGCGTTCGGCGGCGACGAACCCGACGTCGACCGCCGCCTGTTCGAAGCCGGTGAGGGCGGCAGGGTCGTCGCCGGTCACCGAGACCTCGATCTTCGTCTCGGTGACCGGGTCCTGGCCGGCCGCCCCGGCCGAGGTCTGGATGACCGTCTCGACGGCACCGATCCGGCCAGTGGTCCGTTTCCCGTCGGGCAGGGTGATGGTCACCTCCGCACCCTTGCGGGCCAGCCGCTGGTCGTCGATGTCCAGGGTGCAGGTGACCAGCCGGGCGGTGCCGGTGACGGAGAGCACCGCCCGGCCCGGGCCGACCGCGTCGCCCACCTCGGCGCCCTGGCTGGCCACCCGGACCGTGCCGGCGGCGTAGACGATCCGGCCCGGCTCGACCTGGCCGGTCTCCGGCACCCCGAGGTCGTCCTGCCAGGCGCGGACCGCGTCGGCGGTGGCGGAGGTGAACTCCTGGTCGACGGTGAAGCCGGTGTAGCCGAGTTCGGTCAGGTTGCGCTCGAACTGTTCGACGTCCCGGCCGTCGACCCCGGAACGCAGCGTCCGGTACGCCGGCAGGCTGCCGTACAGCAGCACCACCGGGGTGTCGTCGACCCGGTAGAGGGCCTTTCCCCGGGTGACCGTGCTGCCGGTGGCGGACAGCCAGGTCAGCGTGCCGTTGTACCGGCTGTCCAGGGCGCGCGGAGTGCCGTACCCCAGCTCGCCGGTCTTGGTCTCCCGGTCCACGAGCGTCTGCCGGGTGACGGCGGTGGTGGCCGGTGGGGGCGGGGCGGCGCCGGCCGACTCCCCGGCGCTGCCGTCGGCGGCCACCCCGACCGCGACCGCCCCGCCGGCCAACGCGACGACCGTCCCGGCGGCCAGCACCGTGACCGGCCGCCAGCGGCGGCGCCGGGCCGGTGGGTCGGGCGTACCGTCCCCTCCGGTCACCGGGGCGGCCCCGGCGTCCGTGCCGAACGGCGCGCTCACGGCGTCCCCCGACGGTCGCCGAGGTTGGGCAACGACTCGCGGCACTTGTCGAACGCCGCCCGGACCGCCGGGTCCTTCCGGTCGATACCGGCCTTGCCCGGCTGGATCCGGCCGTCGGCCTCCGGGTCCGGGAAGTGGGGTACGCCGTTCTCCCGCATGCAGCGGGCGAGTTTGCGGACCTGTTCGATCTGCTCGGCGTTGAGCTGCCGGGGCTGGCCGCCGTTCGGGGCGAACTCGCGGCACGCCTGGAGGGCCGCCTCCACCTTGGCCGGGTCCACGTCGGCACCGAAGTTGAAGCGTGGGCCGTTCTGTCCCGGCTCCGGGTCCGGCACGTCCAGCCCCTCCTCGCGCAGGCAGCTGGTGAACCTGATCCGGCGTTCCTCGTCGCTCAACGCGACGGCGGTGAGCGTCGGCTTCGCGCCGTCGCCACCGGCCGTGGCCACCCCACCGTCGTCCCGGTCGTCCCCGCCGCAGGCGGCCAGCCCGAGGGCCGCCACGAGGGGCAGGGCGAGCAGTACGCCCGTCAGCCGTCCCCGCATCGTCGTGTACTCCTTTCTCCCAGGCCGGTCGGCGACCGGCTCCGTGGACGAGTCAACGTGACGGGCCGTAGCGGGGGCGTAAACGCCGGGGTGCCGTTAACGGCGTGGTTATGCCGGCGTGGAGGAAGATGCAACGGTGCGGGTACTGGTGGTCGAGGACGAGAGACTCCTGGCGGATGCGATCGCCGAATGGCTGCGCCGGGAGGCGTTCGCGGTGGACGTCGCGTACGACGGGGACGCCGCGCTGCAACGGCTCGGGGTCAACGGGTACGACGTGGTGGTGCTGGACCGGGACCTGCCGGTGGTGCACGGCGACGACGTGTGCCGGGCGGTGGTCGAGTCCGAACGGGACACCCGGGTACTGATGCTGACCGCCGCCGCAGCGGTCCGGGAACGGGTCGCCGGCCTGGCCATCGGTGCCGACGACTACCTGACCAAGCCGTTCGCGTTCATCGAGCTGAGTGCCCGGGTGCACGCGCTGACCCGGCGGACCCGGCCGGCCGCGCCGCCCCGGCTGGCCCGGGCCGGCATCGTCCTCGACCCGGCCCGGCTGGAGGTCACCCGGGACGGTCGGCACGTGGCGCTGTCCCGCAAGGAGTTCGGGGTGCTGGCCGAGTTGCTGCGGGCCGACGGGGCGGTGGTCTCCACCGAGGAACTCCTCGAACGGGCCTGGGACGAGCACATCGACCCGCTGACCAACGTGTTGCGGGTCACCGTGATGAAGCTGCGCCGCAAGCTCGGCGAGCCACCCGTCATCGAGACGGTGCCCGGCGTCGGGTACCAGATCCGGTGACGCTGCCGGCGATGGCGATGGCGATGGCGACGGTGACGGTGACGGTGACGGGAGACCGGGTCCGGTGAAGAAGCTGACCATCCGCGCCCGGCTGACGCTGATCTACGGCGGGTTGTTCCTGTTCGCCGGTACGGTCCTGCTCGCGGTGACGTACGTGCTGGTGGACCAGCGCCTGACCCGGGGGCTCGGGTTCAACCTGCGCGGTTCGGGTTCCCGCAGTGTGCCGCTGCCGCAGTCCGGTACGCCGATCACCGCCGAGCAGGCGGAGACGCTGCGCGGTCTGGTCCGGCAGGTCCAGGAGGACGCCCGGCAGGACGCCCTGGACTCGCTGCTCACCCAGGGCGGGGTGGCGCTGGCCGTGGTGACGGTCGCCGCCGTCGCGTTCGGCTGGCTGGTCGCCGGTCGGGCGTTGCAGCCGCTGAACCAGATCACCGGCACCGCCCGCCGGATCGCCGGGGCGGACAGCGCCGGCCGGGGCCTGCACGAACGCATCGCGCTGGCCGGGCCGACCGACGAGGTGAAGGAACTGGCCGACACCTTCGACCTGATGCTGGAACGCCTCGACCGGTCCTTCGACGGCCAGCGGCGGTTCGTCGCCAACGCCTCGCACGAGCTGCGTACCCCGCTGGCGATCAACCGGTCCCTGGTCGAGCTGGCCATCACCCGGCCAGACGCCCCGGCGGAGCTGCGCCAGCTCGGGGAGACGCTGCTCACGGTGAACGAACGGCACGAACGGCTCATCGACGGGCTGCTCACCCTGGCCGACTCGGAGAACGAGCTGGGCGAGCGTACCGAGGTGGATCTCGCCGAGGTGGCCGGCCACCTGGGCGACCAGACCGCCGGCCGGACGGCCCTGACCGTCTCGGTCGACCTGGCCCCGGCCCGGACGGTGGGCGACCCGGTGCTGCTGGAACGGCTGACCCAGAACCTGCTGGACAACGCGGTACGGCACAACGTCGACGAAGGCGGCTGGCTGACCGTCGCCACCACGACGGTCGGCGACCGGGCCGTGCTGACCGTCACCAACAGTGGTCCGGTGGTGCCCGGGTACGAGGTCGAGTCGATGTTCCTGCCGTTCCGGCGACTCAACCGGGAACGGACCGCCGGCAACCGGGGGTTCGGGCTGGGCCTGTCCATCGTCCGGGCGGTGGCCCGGGCGCACGGGGGTACGGTGCACGCCCTGCCCCGGCCCGGCGGCGGTCTGGTCGTCACCGTCGCACTTCCCACGGTTCACCGACCGGTTCCGGGGTAGCAGTCCCTACGCAGGATCCGACACGGCGGAGGGACCGGTATGCGGGCACTGACCTGGCACGGCAAGCGTGACGTTCGGGTGGAGACGGTGCCCGACCCGAAGATCGAGGAGCCGACCGACGCGGTCGTGCGGATCACCTCGACCGCGATCTGCGGCTCCGACCTGCACCTGTACGAGGTGCTCGGGCCGTACCTGAAACCCGGTGACGTCCTCGGCCACGAACCGATGGGGATCGTCGAGGAGGTCGGCCCGGGGGTGACCCGGTTACGCCCGGGTGACCGGGTGGTGGTGCCGTTCAACATCGCCTGCGGCTCGTGCTGGATGTGCGAGCGGCAGCTCTACGCCCAGTGCGAGACCACCCAGGTCCGCGCCGAGGGCAAGGGCGCCGCCCTGTTCGGCTACACCTCGCTCTACGGGTCGGTACCCGGCGGCCAGGCCGAGTACCTGCGGGTGCCGCAGGCCCAGTTCGGCCCGATCAAGGTCCCGGCGGACGGGCCGGACGAGCGGTACCTCTACCTCTCCGACATCCTGCCCACCGCCTGGCAGGCCGTCCGGTACGCGGACGTCCCGCCCGGCGGCACGCTCGCGGTGTTCGGCCTCGGGCCGGTCGGGCAGTTCTGCACCCGGATCGGCCGGCATCTCGGTGCCGACCGGGTGATCGGGTTGGACCTGGTACCGGAGCGGCTGGAGATGGCCCGCCGGCACGGGGTCGAGGTGCTCGACGTCAGCGAGTTGGACGACGTACCCGGGACCCTGGTCGACCTGGTCGGCGGGCGCGGCCCGGACGCGGTGATCGACGCGGTCGGGATGGAGGCGCACGGCTCCCCCACCGGGAAGCTGGCCCAGGCCGCCGCCGGGCTGCTCCCGGACCGGCTGGCCCAGTCGCTGATCGACCGGGCCGGGGTGGACCGGCTCAGCGTGCTGCACGCGGCGGTGAAGGCGGTCCGGCGGGGCGGCACCGTGTCGATCTCCGGGGTGTACGGCGGCGAGCAGGACCCGATGCCGATGATGGAGCTGTTCGACCGGGGTGTCCAGCTCCGGATGGGGCAGTGCCACGTCCGCCGCTGGACCGACGAGATCCTGCCCCTGCTCACCGCCGACGGTGACCCGCTGGGCGTGCAGGACCTGCGCACCCACCGGGTACCGCTGGACGAGGCGCCGCAGGCGTACCGGATGTTCCAGGAGAAGGCCGACGGGTGCGTCAAGGTGGTCCTCGCCCCGTGAGCCGGGTGGTGGTGGTCACCGGGGCGTCCAGCGGGATCGGCCGGGCGGCGGCCCACCTGTTCGCCGCCCGCGGCGACCGTCTGGTGCTCGCCGCCCGCGCGCCGGACACCCTGGCCGAGGTACGCGCCGAGTGCGGGGCGGCCGGCGCGGAGGCGGTGGCGGTGGCGGTACCCACCGACGTCACCGTTCCCGGTGCGGTCCAGGCGTTGGCCGACGCGGCGGTGGACCGGTTCGGCCGGATCGACGTGTGGCTGCACACCGCGGCGGTGATCGCCTACGGCCGGTTCGACGAGGTCCCCGAGGAGGTCTTCGAGCAGGTGGTCCGGACCGACCTGCTGGGCGCGGCCCGGGTGGCCCGGGTGGCGCTGCGGCACTTCCGGCAGCGCCGGACCGGTGTGCTGATCCTCGGCAGCTCCGTGCTCGGGCAGGTCACCACGCCGTACCTGAGCGGGTACGTGACCAGCAAGTGGGGGCAGCGCGGGCTGGCCCGGGTGCTGCGGCAGGAGAACCGGGACCTGCCCGGGGTGCACGTCTGCCTGGTCAGCCCCGGCGGGGTGGACACCCCGGTCTACCGGCAGGCCGCCAGCTACCTGGGGGTGGGTGGCCGGCCGCCGCCACCGCTGCTGGACCCCGGACGGGTGGCCCGGGCGGTGGTCCGGTGCGCCGACCGGCCCCGCCGGGACGTACCGGTCGGGTGGGCGAACCCGGTGCTGCGGTTCGGCTTCACGGTGCTGCCGGGGGTGTACGACACCCTGGTCGGCCCGTTGATGCGCCGGGCCGGACTGGACCGCCGAACGGTGTCCGCGCACGACGGCACGGTGTTCCGGCCGAATCCGGCCGGGGAGGCGGTACGCGGTGGCTGGCGGCGCCCCGCCCGGTGGCGGCGGGCGCCTGCCGGGACCTCGGAAAAGCCGCGAATCGCCTAGGGTGGCCGGGACGTACCCAGCCGGTACGGAACATCCAGGACGGGAGAGGCGCTTGACGATCAGGATCAACCGGAGGACCGCCCTCGGCCTCGGCTCGGTGGCCACCGCCGGCGCCGTACTGGGGCCGGCGGCCCCGGCCGACGCGGAGCCGGCCGACCAGGGGGACGACGACGGCACCCCGACCACCCCGCAGTCCGCCGCCGACCGGATCGCCGCCGTTTACCAGCGGCAGAAGCTCCGGGCCGGCGGGACGTGGCACTCGTACGTCACCGTGGCCGATCCGGCCGGACCACCGGTCGCCGCCGTTGCGGAGGGGGCGGACGACCGGGTCGAGGCGTACAGCGTCAACAAGATCGCGGTGGCCACGGCGGTACTGGACAAGGTCGACCGGGGTCTGCTCAGCCTCACCCAGCAGGTGGAGGTGACCGCCGCGATCGTGGTCCCGGGCGGCGACGGCATCTTCAGTCTGGACGGGGCGTACCCCAGCTCGGTCACCCTGGGGCACGTGCTGGCCAACCTGCTCACCGTCTCCGACGACACCGCCGTACGGCTGTGCGGGCTGGTCTGCCCGGCGGCGGAGATCAACCAGATCCTGGTGGCCAAGGGCTTCCCGCAGACCCAGGTGCAGCCGGTGGCGAACCCGAACCGGTTCTTCCTCGGCAGCACCACCCCCCGGGAGACGCACGACCTGCTCCAGGCCCTGGTCGGTGACCGGTTGCTCGCCCCCGGCTCGACGGCGTTCCTGCTCGGGCTGCTGCGCTCCCCCGTCGCGTACACCGACGGTTTCCGGCGCACCATGTCGTCCGGGGAGCGGGCCCGGGTGGCCACCAAGGCGGGCTGGTACGGCGACGCCCGCAACGAGGCCGGGGTGGTCTTCGACACCTCGGGCAGCCCGGTGCTGACGTACGCGATGTTCGCCGCCGGTCAGGCCGACCCGGACAACTTCGGCGCCACCCATCCGGCGGTGGCGGCCCGCGCGGTGATGGGTCGCCGGTTCCTCGACGCCGTGTCCGCGCTCGACGGCGTGGGGACGGCCCGGCGGGCGGCCCGCCACCGGCCCAGCAACGGCGGCTGACCGACCCCGCCGCAGGCTGCCCCGGTTGCCGACAGGTCCACCGGCCGCCGCGACACCCGGTCCGGCCGCACCCGCGCCCGGACCGGGCCCACCACCACCCGGCGGCCGGTGGGCCCGGCTGGGCGCGGCTGGCTAACGTGGGACGCCGGACGGCAAGGGAGGGGCACCCTGATGGCAGCGGCGACGGAACCGGACCGGCGGCGGCAACGACGGCGGCGGGCGGCAACGGCGGGCGCGGTGGGCGTGGCGGTGGCCGCGACCGCCTGGGCGCTCCGGGACATCCCGACGGCGCTCGGCGGACGGATCCGGGGGGACCGCGCGCAGCGGGTGGCCGGCTCCCCGCAGTACCGCGACGGGGTGTTCCGCAACCCGGTCGGTACCCGCACCATGGTCACCGAGCCCGGCCGGAACCTGCTCCGCGAGCTGCTCTTCGGCCCGCAACGGCGCCGGCCCACGCTGCCGGTGCCGGTCCTGCGGCCGGCCGACCCGCCCGCCGGTCCGACCGGGCCTGAGCTGAACATCGTCTGGCACGGGCACGCCTCGACACTGATCGAGATCGAAGGGCACCGGGTGCTGACCGATCCGGTCTGGAGCGACCGCTGCTCCCCGTCGGCGCTGGTCGGTCCGCGCCGGTTGCACGCCCCGCCGGTGGCGCTGGACGAACTGCCCCGGCTGGACGCCATCCTGATCTCCCACGACCACTACGACCACCTGGACGTCGCCTCGGTCCGTGGACTCACCCGGACCCAGTCGGCCCCGTTCCTCGTCCCGCTCGGCGTCGGCGCGCACCTGGAACGCTGGGGCGTACCGGCCGGGCGGATCGTCGAACTGGACTGGGACGAACGGCACCGCATCGGCGGGCTGGAGATCGCCGCCACCGCCGCCCAGCACTTCTCCGGCCGGGGGCTGCGCCGGGACGGCACCCTCTGGGCGTCCTGGGTGGTGGCCGGTACGCACCGGCGGGTCTTCTACACCGGTGACTCGGGCTACTTCGACGGGTACGCGGCGATCGGCGCCGCCCACGGCCCGTTCGACGTGACGCTGATGCAGATCGGCGCGTACGACGCCGCCTGGCCGCACATCCACATGTTCCCGGAGGAGGCCGTCGCCGCCCATCTGGACCTGCGGGGTGACCTGCTCGTCCCGGTGCACTGGGCGACGTTCAACCTGGCCCTGCACTCCTGGGCCGAGCCGGTCGACCGGCTCTGGCGGGAGACCAAGGCGCGCGGGGTCCGGCTGGCGGTACCCCGTCCCGGCGAGCGGGTGGTGGTGGACCAGCCCCCGCCGGTCGACGCCTGGTGGCAGACGGTGGCCTGAGCCGACCACCCCCGGTGCCGCGGGACGGGTCCGGCGGGGTCGCTTCCGCCGGTCGGGCCGGTCAGGGCAGGGCGGTCCCGCGGAGCACACTGCTGCCGGTCAGGGCAGGGCGATCCCCCGGACCAGCACGAACGGCTCGGCCGCCGGGCAGCCCACCACCGTGCCCCAGTGCTCGGCGTGGACCCGCAGGGCCCGGTCGTTGCGGGGGTGCGGCCACTCCCGCCACTCCGACCGGTAGTGCCGGAACGCCTCCAGTTTGCGTTCCAGGGTGGCCGAGATGTCGACGAACCAGTTCGGCACCCACCAGGTCTCCGGCGCGGGGGTCCACTCCGTACTGGACGTCGGGGCGTAGGTGAGGACCCGCCGGACCGACTGCCCCGGGCGGGGCCGGGTGGCCACCGCCACCGAGGAGAAGACCGTCCGGTGGTCGAGGTTGACGTCGGCCTGGACACAGTAGACGGTGTCCGGTTGGAACTCGGCGACCTGCCGTTCCACGACCCGGTTGACCTCCACGTGCGGCAGGGTGTCCAACCGCATGTCCGGCAGGTCGAGGTGGACGTAGTCGGTGACGCCGAGGGTCGCCGCCGCCTTGCGCGCCTCGGCCTGCTTCTGGAGCAGGATCTCGGTGTCGTCGGCGTACTGGGTGGAGGAGCCGTCGGTCACGCAGCAGATGCGTACCGCGTCACCACGGTCCGCGTGCCGGGCGATGGTGCCGCCCATGCCCAGGATCTCGTCGTCCGGGTGGGCCGCGAGGATCAGGATCCGCCGGTCGCTCATCCCAGCACCGTCCCCTTGTCGAGCAGCCCGTGCAGGTCGGTGTCGCGGAGCACCGCGTGGTCGCGGTACGACACCTCGCGGATCAGCAGCGCGTCCGCGCCGCAGGCGACGAGTACCCCGTCGGGGCGGTGTTCGAGCACCATGCCGGCGGGCGACCGGTGGTCGTTGGTCTCCGGCCGGGCCCGCCAGACGGTCAGCCGTTCGTCGCCCAGCCAGGTGAACGCCCCCGGGTACGGGTGGGTCTGGGCCCGCACCCAGGCGTCGAGCTGGGGTGCCCGGGTCTCCCAGTCGATCAGCCCGTCCGGCGGGGTGCGTCTGGTCCAGTAGCTGGCCCGGCGCGGGTCCTGCGGGATGCGGGGCGCGGTGCCGGCGGCGATCTGCGGGAAGCAGGTCCGGACCAGGTCGATGCTCTGCTCGTGCACCTTGGCGTAGAGGGTGGTGGCCGTCTCGTCGGGCGCGATGTCGATGACGCTCTGGCCGACGATCGGACCGGAGTCGGCGGTCGCGTCGGGGATCTCGAAGAGGGTGACCCCGGTCCGGGCCAGGCCGGTGATGATCGCCCAGGGGATCGGTGCCCGCCCCCGGTGCCGGGGCAGCAGGGCGGGGTGCATGCCGAACGTCCCGCCGGACGGTACGGCGAGGATCTCGTCGCGGAGCAGTTGCGACCAGCCGATCACCCAGAGGCTCTCCGGGGCGAGGTCCCGGACCGCCGCGACGCACTCCGGGTCGTTGACGTTGCGGGCGTGGACGAGCGGCACGCCGAGCCGCTGCGCCACGTCCTCGAAGCCGCACATGCCGGAGACCTCGGGACGGACCGGTCCGGGCAACGTGACGATCCCGGCCACCTCCGCACCGGCCTGTGCCGCCGCTTCCAGGCACGCCTTCCCGGTGATCTCGAAGCTGATCCAGACAATTCGCTTCACCCCGGCGACTCCTCCCGATACCCCGAAGCACGCCCACGGCATGCCATAACGGGCATGGTAGGGATCCCGCCCGCCAAACCCGGCGAACCACGCCGGGTGAACACCCGACCTCTGACCGTGACCGCACCCGCCGTCGCCGGTCAGAGCACGAATGCGTCGGTCCAGAGCGCACCCGAACGGCCGGAGAGCGCGTCGAGCAGCGCCACCGCCTGACCGTCGGTGAGGGAGGCGACGAAGTCGACGATCGCCCGGCCCCGGGCCTTCGCGTCGCGCTGCGGGGTACGGGGATGCAGCTCGGCCTCGGCCAGCTCGACCAGGTCGTGCAGCCGGCGGGGCAGCCGGGCCTCCTCGGCCGGGTCGAGAATCCAGCTCAGCAGGGCCTCCACCAGGGTGGCCAGCAGCCGGCCCTGACCCCGCTGGTGCAGGGCCAGATCGGGCCGGGCCAGCACGAACCGGTGGTGGACGAACTTGAGCACCTGCACCTCGTGCCACTGCGCCCCGGCGAGCAGCACGTGACCGGAGCGGACCGACGGTTCGGCGACCACGGTGATCGCGTCGACCAGCCGGGCCGTCCACCGCGCCGAGAACCGGGCGACACACTGCTCGGCCTCCACCGAGCCGTCGAACGGGGCGGCCAGCAGCCCGTCCACCAGCTCGGCGCGGACGTGCTCGACGGCGGCGGCGAACGCCTCGTCGTCGCTGATCCAGCCGTCCTTGCGACGCAGCTGCCGGCGCAACCGCTCGATCGCCGTGCCCGGCCGCCGGGCGGTACCGCCGAGCGCCGCGTCGGTCATCGCGCGGAACTGGCCGACCTCCCGCTGCCAGGCCATCAGCTCGGCGGAGACCGCGCCCTGCTGGAGCACCCCCACCCGGTAGAAGTCCTCCACGTCGTGGATGGCGTACGCGATGTCGTCGGCGGTGTCCATCACCGACGCCTCCACGGTCTGCTGCCAGTCGGCGATCCGCCCGACGAACGGCTCCCGGGCCTGCCGCAGGTCCGCCAGCTCGGTGCGGTACGCGCCGAACTTCACCGAGCCGCTCGCCGGGTCGTCCGCCGGAGCAGCCGCGCCCCGGGGCGGCGGGACCAGGTGCCTCGGGTGCGGGTCCGGGTGGTCCAGCCGGGTCCACGGGTACTTGAGCATCGCCGCCCGCACCGCCGCCGTCAGGTCCAGCCCGGTGGTCGCGGCGCCCCGGATCTCGGTACTGGTCACGATCCGGTACGACTGGGCGTTGCCCTCGAACCCGTCGGGCAGGCCCAGGCGTTGCCGGGCCAGCCGGTCCAGCACCTGCTCACCGAGGTGCCCGAACGGTGGGTGCCCCAGGTCGTGGGCGAGCGCCGCCGCCTCCACCACGTCCGGGTCGCAGCCACCGAGCGCGTCCAGCAGGTCGCGGTACCGTGGGTCGGCGGTGAGCCGTTCGGCGATCGCCCGGGCCACCTGGGCGACCTTCAGGCTGTGCGTGAGCCGGTTGTGCACCAGCAGACCCGACCCGCCCGGGCTGATCACCTGGGTCACCCCGGCCAGCCGGGCGAAGAACGGGGAGCTGACGATCCGGTCCCGGTCCGCCCGGAACGGGTTGGCGGCCAGGTCACCCAGGGCGCGGGCACTGCCGCCGAAGAGCCGGCGGGCCCGGGGGTCGGCAGGTCGTTCCATGATCGGACGTTAGCTCAGCCCCGCCCCCACCGGTAAGGAAGGGCCCCCGCTTAACGTTTCTGGTAGAGGAAGGGCCCCTTGTTAACACCTCGGCCGGGTACCGGTGGCGGGCGGGGGACGGCGCGGCAGCCACCGGCGACACCCGGAGCGCCCCGGCACGATGCGACAACGTCCGGACGGCCCGGCAGAATGCGACAGGCGCAACCACCACCAGAAGGCGGATCAGATCGTGACGACCTCTGTACACCAGCGGATCGCCGAGGAGCTCGGCGTCCGCGAGGGCCAGGTAAGGGCCGCTGTCGAACTGCTCGACGGCGGGTCGACCGTGCCGTTCATCGCGCGGTACCGGAAGGAGGCCACCGGCTCGCTCGACGACGCGCAGCTGCGCACCCTGGAGGAGCGGCTGCGCTACCTGCGCGAGCTGGAGGAACGCCGCAGCGCGGTGCTGGAGTCGATCCGCAGCCAGGGCAAGCTCGACGACGCCCTGGCAGCCCAGATCATGGCGGCCGACTCGAAGGCCCGGCTGGAGGACATCTACCTGCCGTACAAGCCGAAGCGGCGGACCCGGGCGCAGATCGCCCGCGAGGCGGGGCTGGAGCCGCTGGCCGACGCGCTGCTCGCCGACCCGGGGCAGGACCCGAAGACGGTCGCCGCCGGGTACGTCGACGCCGACCGGGGGGTGGCCGACGCCACCGCCGCGTTGGACGGCGCGCGGGCCATCCTGATCGAACGGTTCGCCGAGGACGCCGACCTGATCGGTTCGCTGCGTGAGCAGATGTGGTCGCGGGGCCGGCTGGTTTCCCGGGTACGCGAGGGACAGGCCGAAGCCGGCGCCAAGTTCGCCGACTACTTCGACTTCGCCGAGCCGTACCCGAAGCTCCCCTCGCACCGGGTACTGGCGGTGTTCCGGGGCGAGAAGGAGGGCGTGCTCGACCTGACCATGGACCCCGAGCCGGAGGGCGACGTCGACGACGTGCCGACCGGCCCGGGCCGGTACGAGGCGGAGATCGCCACCCGGTTCGGGGTGACCGACCGGGGCCGCCCGGCCGACCGGTGGCTCGCGGACACGGTGCGCTGGGCCTGGCGTACCCGGATCCTGGTCCACCTCGGCGCGGACCTGCGGATGCGGTTGTGGCAGGCGGCGGAGGAGGAGGCGGTCCGGGTCTTCGCCACCAACCTGCGGGACCTGCTGCTCGCCGCGCCGGCCGGCACCCGGGCCACGATGGGTCTCGACCCGGGGCTGCGGACCGGGGTGAAGGTCGCGGTGGTCGACGCCACCGGCAAGGTGGTCGCCACCGACACGATCTACCCGCACGAGCCGCGCCGGCAGTGGGACGCCTCGATCGACACGCTGGCCCGGCTGGCGAAGGCGCACGGGGTGGAGCTGGTCGCGATCGGCAACGGCACCGCCTCCCGGGAGACCGACAAGCTCGCCGGGGACCTGATCAAACGCCATCCGGAGCTGGGCCTGACCAAGATCGTGGTGTCCGAGGCGGGCGCGTCGGTCTACTCCGCCTCGGCGTACGCCTCGCAGGAACTGCCCGGTCTGGACGTCTCGCTGCGCGGCGCGGTCTCCATCGCCCGGCGGTTGCAGGACCCGCTCGCCGAACTGGTCAAGATCGACCCGCGTTCGATCGGGGTGGGGCAGTACCAGCACGACCTGTCCGAGGTGAAGCTCTCCCGGTCGCTGGACGCGGTGGTCGAGGACTGCGTCAACGCGGTCGGGGTGGACGTGAACACCGCGTCGGCGCCGCTGCTGACCCGGGTCTCCGGCATCGGGGCCGGGCTCGCGGAGAACATCGTGCTGCACCGGGACGCGAACGGGCCGTTCCGCTCCCGTTCCGAACTGAAGAAGGTGTCCCGGCTCGGGCCGAAGGCGTACGAGCAGTGCGCCGGGTTCCTGCGCATCCGGGACGGCGACGACCCGCTGGACTCGTCCAGCGTGCACCCCGAGGCGTACCCGGTGGTCCGGCGGATCCTGAAGCACACCGGCGGTGACCTGCGGTCGCTGATCGGGCAGAGTGCGATCCTGCGCGGCCTGCGGGCCACCGACTTCGTCGACGACACGTTCGGCCTGCCCACCGTCACCGACATCCTCAAGGAGCTGGAGAAGCCGGGGCGGGACCCGCGGCCGGCGTTCCGCACCGCCACCTTCGCCGAGGGGGTCGAGAAGATCAGCGACCTCACACCCGGGATGGTGCTGGAAGGGGTGGTCACCAACGTCGCCGCGTTCGGCGCCTTCGTCGACGTCGGCGTGCACCAGGACGGGCTGGTACACGTGTCGGCGATGTCCCGGACCTTCGTCAAGGACCCCCGCGACGTGGTCAAATCCGGGGACGTGGTCCGGGTCAAGGTGCTCGACGTGGACGTACCCCGCAAGCGCATCTCGCTGACCCTGCGCCTGGAGGACGAGACCGAGCCGGCCCCCCGGCGCGGCGGCTCCACCGGGGGTGGCCGGCGCGACAGCGACGGTGGTCGGGGCGGCCAGACCGACGGCGGTCAGCGCGGCCG
>NZ_WVUH01000084.1 GCF_017614955.1 Micromonospora echinofusca | reverse complement strand
GGTTGCCGGTGGTCAGCTCCCGGCCGGGCAGCGGCGCCGCCTTCGCCACCCGCTCGGTGAGCCCGGCCAGGGTCCGGCCGGTGAACAGGTCCTCCGCCTCGACCTGCCGGTCCAGTTCGTCGCGCAGGCCGGCGACCAGCCGCATCGCGGCGATGGAGTTGCCGCCGACGGCGAAGAAGTCGGTGTCCCGGGACGGCGTGACGCCGAGGGCCCGCTGCCAGACGGCGGCGACCGCGCGCAGCAGCCGGTCGTCGCCGAGGTCGTCGGTGACCGGGGCGGCCGGGGCGGTCCGGGCCGCCAGGTCCCGCAGCGCCGGCCGGTCGATCTTCGCGTTGAGCGGGCTGACCGGCAGTTCGGCCAGGCGCAGGACCCGGGCCGGCTGCATCGCCCCGGTCAGCCGGGCCGAGGTGTACTCCCGCAGCTCGGTGTCGTCGGGGGCGTCGGCCGGGGTGAGGAAGGCGACCAGTTCCGGGCCGGCCGGACCGGTCACCACCTCCACCACCGCCTGCCGCACCCCGGGGTGCCCGGCGAGGACCGCCTCGATCTCGCCCAGCTCGATGCGCTGGCCCCGGATCTTCACCTGCCGGTCGGTGCGGCCCAGGTAGACCAGCCGCCCGTCGGGCTGCTGGCGGACCAGGTCACCGGTGCGGTACAGCCGCTCCCCGGGTACCCCGGAGAACGGGTCGGGCACGAACCGGTCGGCGGTCAACCCGGGCCGGTCGAGGTACCCGGTGGCCAGACCCGGCCCGCCGACCAGCAGTTCACCGGTCTCGCCGGGGGCGACCGGACGCAACGCGGCGTCCACCACGTGCACCCGGTGGTTGGGTACCGGCAGTCCGATCGGCACCGGGTCGGCCTCCGCGCCGGTCAGCTCGCCGCTGACCGCCGCCACGGTCGCCTCGGTCGGCCCGTACGCATTGACGAACCGCCGGCCCGGCGCCCAGCGCGCGGCCAGCTCGGCGGGGACCGCCTCCCCGCCGCAGAGCACGGTCCGCCAGGTCGGCAGCACCGCCGGGTCGAGCAGGGCGAGCATGGTGGGGCTGCTGAACCCCCAGTCGACGGCGTGTTCGGCGATGAACCGGTGCAACCGGACCGGGTCGGCCCGGTCCTCGGCGGGTACCAGCTGCACCGCACCGCCGGCCAGCAGCGGCACGAACAGGTCGATGACGGCGGCGTCGAAGGCGAGCGAGGCGATGGCCACCGCCCGGGTACCCGGGCCCATCCCGGTCGTCGCGGCGCACCCGGTGGCGTACTCGACGACGTTGCGGTGGGTGACCAGCACGCCCTTGGGGCGGCCGGTGGAGCCGGAGGTGTAGAGCACGTAGGCGGTGTTGCCGGGGGCGGCCGGGCCACCACCGACCACCGGGATGCCGGCCGCCGGCCCGGTCAGCGGCAACGCCACCACCCGGAGCTGCGGCTCGTCGGCGAACTCGGTCGCGGCGGCGTCACCGACCACGATGGACACCTGTGCGTCGGCGACGATCTCCCGCAGCCGCTCGCGCGGACCACCCGGGTCCAGCGGCACGTACGCGCCACCGGCGAGCAGCACCCCGAACACCGCCACGACCAGGTCCGGCCGGCGGGAGGCGCAGATCCCCACCCGGGTCTCCGGCACCACGCCGTACCCGCGCAGCACGGCGGCCAGCGCGGTGGCCCGGTCGACCAGCTCCCGGTAGGTCAGCTCACGGTCCCACTGCCGCACGGCCACCGCGTCCGGGGTACGGGCGGCCTGCGCCACGATCAGCTCGGCCAGGGTGGCGTCCGGATACGGCAGCGCCACGCCGGGCACGGTGGTGCTGGCGGGGGTGTCGGTCACGAGAGGTCTCCGCTGGTCGGGTAGGTGGCTTCATCGGTGATCTGCAACCGCAGCTCGCTGACGTACCCGCGCCCGGCGGCGTCCGGCAGCCATGCCTCGGTGGTGTCCGGCAGCAGCTCGGTGACCACCACGCCGACGTCACCGCCGTGTCGGGCGGCGTTGCGCAGCATGGTGCAGAGCGCCTGCGCGTACAGCGGACCGGTCAGGTCCACGTAGCAGGGTTTGGTCTCGGTGCCGACCTTGACGAACATCCGCTCCGGCAGGCCGAGCCGGTCCCGCCAGCGGCGCACCGCGAGGTAGCGGTCCCGGTCACCGGTCACCTCGGTCAGGCCGGTCTCGCCCACCGTGGTCCGCCAGCTCCGCCGGGACACCACCAGCCGGTCGATGGTGATCCGGGGCGTGTGCGCGGCCGGCGCCATCAGCTTGAAACTGTCCAGCAGCAGGGCCCCGAGCAGGTTCGCGAAGACCTCCACCAGCGGCCAGCGGGCCCCGTCGGGCAGGACCGCGACCAGCTTCCCGTCGACCTTCTCCACCCGCACCGCGGTGGCCGGTACCAGCCGGTCCAGTTCGGCGCCCCGGGCGGTGTCGATGCCGAGCTGCCGGTCCGCCGGGCCGGTCAGGCCGTGCCCGGTACGGGTGGTCTGCCGGGGGAAGCCCTCCGGGTAGAGCACCCGGATCCGGGCCGGGCCCAGGTCGGCGTCCAGGTCGGCGCGCAGCCGGGCCGGGTCCGGGTGGAACCGGGAGAAGACCGCGCAGTCGAACGGGATGTACGCCGGGTGCAGCTCACCGAGGACCAGCAGGAACTCGCCTCGGTTGATCGCCTCGACGTCGGTGGCGCAGATCTGGATGTCCGGGCTGTGCATCCGGGCCGACGGCCAGCCGGGGTGCGCGGCGTCGAACAGGGCCGCCGCCCGGTCGGCCAGGTCGGCGCTGTCCAGCCGCAGCTCCGCCTGCCCCGGGTCGAGGGTGTCCAGGCCGAACAGCTTCGACCAGCGGGCGGTGAACTCGGCGGCCACCGTCGACGTGGGACCGGAGGCTTCGAAGAGCAGCCCCTGCGCCAGCGACCATATGTCCGCCAGCGGCAGCGGGCCGTCGGCGGCCAGTTCGTCGTACAGGTCGGTGAGGACCCGCTCGCAGACCGCCCCGAACTCGGCGGTCAGCCAGCGGGCCGCCCGCAGCACGACGGCCAACGGCGCGGCGAGCGCGTCGAGCACCGCCGAGCCGACCACCAGGTCGACGTCCCGGGTGGTCTCCTCGTAGACCAGGGTCCGGCCGGCGTACATCTGGCCACCCCGGCGGCTGGCCTCGGCACCGGTGACGGCGGTGAACTCGGCGTCCAACGCGTCCAGCGCGACCCGCAGCGCGTCCGGGTCCCCGGCTGCCGCGGCCACCGCGTCCCGCCGGGCGCAGAGCCGGTCCAGGCTCTCCTGCACCTTGGCGCGGTCGGTCGGGTCACCGATGGCGGCCACCCGCTCCCGCAGCACCGCCTCGGCGTCCGGGTTGTTCGGCAGGGCCGCGTCCCAGGTCAGCAGCTCCCGCTCGACCAGCCGGTCGAGCAGCAGAAAACCGTCGGCGTCCGAGCGGACCCCGAACTCCGGCTCGGCGCGCAGCTGCCCGACCAGGTCGGCGGCGCTGGTCCGTCCGTCGCAGCGGGCCAGCAGCCAGGCGTCCACCGGGGTCAGCTCGACCGGCGCCCGCAGCGGGCGGTGCAGCCGCCGGCCCGCCACGGTCAGGTGCGGCGGCCGGACCGGCGCCCACCAGCGGCGGACCGCCAGGTCCGCGCCGAGTGCCTCGGCGTACGCCATCAGCGCCCACGCCTCGAAGAAGACCCGCCGGAGCCGGACCAGTCCCGGCCCGGGGCGGACCTCGGTCCGCGTCGACGACTCGGCCACGGTGGCCCAGCAGACCGGCCCGAAGTAGCCGATGGTCTCGCTCTTGCCGCAGTACCGCTGCCAGTACTGGACCAGGGACTTCTCCCGGTCCCGGCGGCGCCAGCCCCGGCTGGGGCTGCCGGCGGTGGCCAGCAGTCCGTCCAGGGCGACCAGCGCGGACCGGTTCTGCCAGGTGACCGCCTCGCGCAGCAGCGGGTCGGCGGCGACGGCGTTGGCCGCGCGGGTGCCGTCGGCGAGCGCCGCCTCCAGCGCCTTGTCGAAGGCGTCGGTCAGCTCGCGGTCGCCCCGGGGACCGGCGGCCAGCAGGGCGTCCGCGGCGACGGCCGCGTCGGGCGCGGCGAACAGGTCCAGCCCGGCGACGGGGAAACCGGCGGTACGCAGCCCGGCGTCACGCCACACCGACCAGCCGGTGTCGCCGAGGGGGAAGCGGTGGTTCACCTCGCGCTCCTGTCGTCGTCGGCGTCGAAGATGTGCAGGCGCAGCTCACTGAAGTAGCGTCGGCCGGCGGCGTCGGGTACCCACGCCGCGTCCGGGGTGGGCAGCATCTCGCTGAGCACCAGCGACACGTCGTCGCCGGCCTCCTTGCGGGCGGCCCGGACCATCGCGCAGAGCAGCGAGGCGTAGAACGGGCTGCTCAGGTCGGCGAAGCAGGGCTTGGTCTCGGTGCCGATCTTGTAGTAGACCCGCTCCGGCAGGCCGAGTTCCCGCCGCCAGCGGCGGACCGCCAGGAACCGGTCCCGTTCGGCGGTGACGTCCGCCAGGCCGCTCGCACCGACCGTGGTACGCCAGGTCTGCCGGGCGACGACCAGCTCGTCCAGGGTGATCCGGGGCGTGTACGGCGCCGCCGCGACCAGCTTGAACCCGTCCACGGCGTGCGCGGAGAGCAGACCGGCGAACATCTCGGTCAACGTCCACCGGGCACCGTCGCGGGCGGTGGCGACCAGCTCACCGTCGACCTCGGAGACGGTGAGGTCGACCGTCGGCAGCACCCGGTCCGGGTCGGCGCCCGGCGCCGGCAGGAAGGCGAGCTGCCGGTCGGTCGGACCGACCAGGCTCTCCGCCACCCGACTGGTCCGGCGTGGCCAGTCGTTCGGGAACAGCAGCCGGATCCGCTGGCCGCCGAGGTCCTCGGCGAGCGCGGTGCGCAGCTGCTCCGGGTCCGGGTGCGACGGGGTGAACACCTCGCAGTCGAACGACGGCCAGGCGGCGTGCAGTTCACCCAGCACCACGGTGAACTCACCCCGGGCCAGCGCGTCCGCATCCGTGGCGCAGATCTGCAGGTCGGGGCTGTGCAGCCGGCCACCGGTCCAGTCCGGTCGACCGGCCGGGAAGACCTGCGCGACCCGCGCGGCGAGGTCGGCGACGGAGACCCGGATCTCGGTGGTACCGGCCGGGGCGTCGTCGAGACCGAACACGCCCGCCCAGCGCCGGGCGAACTCGGCGGCGACCGCGTCCACCGGGCGTTCGCCGGTGCCCCAGAACATGCCCTGGGTGAGGTACCACAGGTCGGCGAAGGAGACCGGCTCGTCGCCCGCCTCGGCGGCCAGCTCCTCGTAGAGCTGGCGGAACACCGCGCCGTACGCGTCCCGCAGCGCGGTGACCATCCAGCGGGCGGCCTGGAGCAGCAGCCCCATCGGGGCGGCGATCCGGTCGAACAGGGCCGCCCCGAACACCGCGTCGAGGTCCCGGCTGGTGTCCTCGTAGACCAGGGTCCGGCCGGCGTACATCTGGCCACCCCGGCGACGCGGCGACTGGCCGGTCAGCTCGGTGAACACCCCGTCCAGGTCGGCGAGCGCCACCCGCAGCCGGTCCGGGTCACCGGCCGCGTCGGCGACCGCGTCCCGGGCGGCACACAGCCGGTCGAAGCCGGCCCGGGCGGCGGTCCGGGTCGCCTCGTCACCGATGGCGTCGATCCGGGTGCCGAGTACCCGCTCGGCGTCCGGGCTGACCGGCAGTCCGGCTTCCCAGCTGACCAGTTCCCGCTCGACGAGCCGGTCGAGCATCGCGTACCCGTCCTCCGGCCGGCGCAGGCCGATCGCCGGGTCGGCGACCACCTCGGTCGCGGGACGGCGCCCGTCGCAGCGGGCGACCAGCGCGGCCTCCACCGGGGAGAGCTGCACCGGTGGCCGGCCGGGGCGCAGGACGGTCCGGTCGACCAGGCTCAGGTGGGCGCAGAGCATCGGCGGCCACCACTGCCGGACGGCCAGCTCGGCACCGATCGTGTCGGCGTACGCGGCCAGCGCCCACGACTCGAAGACGACCCAGCGGCGCCGGGTCAGTGCGGGGCCCGGGGTCACCACGGCGGCCCGGGGTTCGGCCGGGTCGATACGCACCCAGCAGGAGGGGCCGAAGAACCCGACGGTCTCGTTCTTGCCGCAGTACCGCTGCCAGTACTTCAGCAGCGACTTCTCCCGGTCCCGGCGGCGGACGTTGCGGGGCGCGTCGGGCCCGGCGGCGACCAGGCCGTCCAGGGCGGGCAGCGCATTGGTGTTCTGCCAGGTGACCGCCTCCCGCACCAGCGGGTCGCCGGCCAGTGCGGTCAGCCGGGCACCGCCGGCCCGCAGCGCCTCGGCGAACTCCTTGTCGAACAGGTCCGCCCCGCTGCCGGTGGCGACGACGTGGTCGGCTGCGGCGGCGGCCTCCGGCGCGGCGAGTTCGGTCAGCCCGTCGGCGGGGAAACCGGTGCTGCGCAGGATCGCGTCACGCCACACCGACCAGCCGGTGTCACCGAGCGGGACGCGGTGGGTACCGGCGTTCGCCGGCACCGCTTCGCCGCTCGCGGCGGAGCCGGTGGTGGTGCCGCCGGTGGTGGTGCCGCCGGTGAGCGCGCCACGCAGGTCGGCGGTGATCAACGCGGCCAGTCGGGGCAGCGCGTCGTGCAGGAAGAAGTGCCCGCCGGCCAGCTCGTGCAGGGTGAACCCGGCGGCGCTGTGCTGCGCCCAGGCGGCGCTCTGCTCCCGGCTGACCGCCCGGTCCCCGGTACCGGAGAAGGCCACGATCGGCACCGGCAGCGGCTCCCCGGGCAGGTAGGTGTAGTCGTCGACCCGGCCGAAGTCGGCCCGCAGCAGGGGCAGCAGCAGCTCCACCAGCTCCGGGTGGTCGAGCATCCCGGCGGGCAGGCCACCGCCGTCGGAGAGCCGGCGTAGCAGCTCGTCGTCGTCCACCTGGGACAGCCCGTCGAACAGGCTGGACGCGGTGACGTGCGGGGCGCGGGCGCCGCCCACGTAGAGCCGTACCGGCAGTTCGGCGCCGCGTCGACGCAGCTCCCGCACCACCTCGAAGCCGACCCGGCCACCCATCGAGTGGCCGTAGATGGCGTACGGCCGGTCGGCCCGCCCGCTGATCGCGGTCGCCACGTCGGCCACCGTGAACCGGGGGTCCTCGGCGATCCGGTTCTCCCGGCCGGGCAACTGCACGGCCAGTACCTCGACCCCGGCGCCGAACTCGGCCTGCCAGGTGCGGAAGGCGCTGGCCCCGGCCCCGGCGTAGGGCAGGCAGAACAACTGGACCGGAGCCGTGGGGCGGACTCCGGCGGAGACGAACCAGTTCACCGCTGGCCCTCCTTGGGTGGCGGATCGATCCAGTACCGGTCGCGCTGGAAGGGATAGGTGGGCAACGGGACACGGCGCCCGGTGTCGCCCTGGTACAGCTCCTCGCCGTCGACGTCCTCGCCGTCGACCCAGCCACCGGCGAGGGCGAGCAGCTCGGCGGGACCGCCGGCCAGGTCGTCGCCAGTGTCGAGCAGCTGGTCGAGGGCGGCGACGGCCTCGACGAGGGTGCGGGCGGCGACGGCCGCCCGGCAGCCGAAGGCGCGCCGGCCGACGGCGAGGGTGTAGGCGACGTCGGCCAGTGCCGGCGCCTCGGTGACCAGATGCTGACGCAGCCGGGTGATCACCGCGCGCAGGGCCTGCGGGGTACGCGCCGACAGCAGCAGCAGGTGGGCCACCGCGCCGTCCGGGTCGGCCGGCCCGGCCGGGGGCGCCTGCTCGACGACCACGTGCGCGTTGGTGCCGCCGAGGCCGAAGGAGCTGACCCCGGCGACCCGCCGGGCGGTGTCCGGCCACTGGGCCGGCTTCGTCGGGACGTGGAACGGGCCACCGTCCAGCTCGACCTCGGGGTGCGGGCGGGTGAAGTGCAGGTTCGGCGGGATCACCCCGTGCCGGACGGCGAGCACCGCCTTGATCAGCCCGGCCACCCCGGCACCGGCGTCCAGGTGCCCGATGTTGGTCTTGATCGAGCCGAGCGCGCACCGGCCGGCCGGCGCGACGCCCCGGTAGACCTCGTTGAGCGCGGAGACCTCGATGGCGTCGCCCAGTGGCGTGCCGCTGCCGTGCGCCTCGACCAGGCCGACCTCGCCCGGCGCTACCTCGGCGGCGGCGAGCGCCCCGGCGATCGCGGCGACCTGGCCGGCCGGACCGGGTACCGCGTACCCGGCCCGCTCGGCACCGTCGTTGGTGACCGCCCAGCCCGGCAGAATGGCGTACACGTGGTCGTGGTCGGCGAGCGCGTCGGCGAGGCGGCGCAGCACCACCACGCCGGCGCCGGAACTGAACCCGCTGCCGGCGGCGGCCTCGTCGAAGGCCCGGCAGCGACCGTCCGGTGAGGCGAGTCCGCCCGGCGTGTGCCGGTAGCGGGGCCAGGTGACGCTGACCCCGCCGGCGAGGGCGATGTCGCACTGGTAGTCGGCCAGGCTCTGGGCGGCGAGGCTCACCGCCACCAGGGAACTGGAGCAGGCGCTCTGGGTGGCCACGGCCGGTCCGGTCAGGCCCAGCCGGTACGCCACCTGGCCGGGCAGGTGGTCGGTGAACTGCCGGCCGACCAGCCGGGCCTCCCAGTCGTCCGGGTCGGGGGTGCCGACGACGGCCGGGTTGTCCATCAGGTGGAACAGGAAGTAGCGGTTGGCCGAGGTCGCCGAGAAGACCCCGACCAGCCCGGGGAACGTCTCCGGGTCGTGTCCGGCGTCCTCCATCGCCTCCCAGGCGGTCTCCAGGAAGATCCGGTGCTGCGGGTCGGTACGCGCCGCCTCGTCGGCGCCGAAGCCGAAGAACTCGGCGTCGAAGTCGGCGACACCGGGCAGCAGCCCGCCGGCCTTCACGTGCCGGGGGTCGGCGCGCAGGCCGGGGCCGATGCCGAGGTCGGCCAGTTCGGCGTCGGTGTAGTCGTGGATGGCGTCGACCCCGGCGCAGAGGTTCCACCACAGGGTGGCCACGTCGGGGGCGCCCGGGAACCGGCCGGCCAGGCCCACCACGGCGATCTCGTCGCCGGTGTACTCCCGGGTGGTGCCGACCGGCAGTGGGCCGCCGGTGGCCGGGCCGGTGGTGGTGGCCGGTGCGGTGCCGCCCTCGGGGGTACCGGCGGTGTCCAGGTAGGCGGCCTGGGCGGCGATGGTCGGGTGGGCGAAGAGCCGGGTCATCGGCACCGGCACGCCGAACCGCCCGGCCAGCCGCTGCTGGACCTCGCCGAGCAGCAGGGAGTGCCCACCCAGGTCGAAGAAGCTGTCGCTGCGGCCGATGGGGTCGACCCGGAGCACGGCGGCCCAGATGTCGTGCACGGCCCGCTCGGTGGCGGTACGCGGGAGGTCGGCGGGGGCGACCGGGCGCGGCGGGTCCGGCAGCGCCCGCTCGTCGATCTTGCCGGTGACGGTGAGCGGGAACTCGTCCAGCACCAGCACCGCGCGGGGCAGCGCGTGGTCCGGCAGCCGGGCGGCCAGGACGGCCCGCAACCGGGCCGGGTCGGGCCGACCCGGGCCCGTCCCCGCCGGCTCCGGCCGGACCGGGCCCGTACCACCGGCCGACGTCGGGGCCGGGTCCGTGCCGCCGGCCGGCGTCGGCCGGACGTAGGCGAGCAGTTCGCCGTCGCGGGCGACGGCCCGGGCGGCGACGATCCCGGGCTCGGCGCTCAGCACCGACTCGATCTCGGTCAGTTCCACCCGGAAACCCCGGATCTTCACCTGCCGGTCGAGTCGGCCGAGGCAGCGCAGCAGGCCGTCGTCGTCGACCGCGCCCAGGTCACCGGTGCGGTACGTGGGCACCCCGTCGGGGTCGACGCCGAACCGGTCGCTGGTCTGGTTGAGGTAGCCGGGGGCGAGGTGGTGGCTGCGGACCACCAGTTCACCGGTGTCGGGCAGCGTGCTCACCTGGTACCCGGGCAGGGCCACGCCGATCGGCAACGGTCCGCTCCGGTCGGCGTCGAGGTCCGCACCCCGGATCCGGTACTGCGCGGCGAAGGTGACCTCGGTGGCGCCGTAGCCGTTGACGAACAGGCAGTCGGCGGCGAAGTGTGCCCGACCCCGTCGTACGTCGTCGTAGGTGGACTGTTCCCCGCCGAGCAGGACCACCCGGACGTCCGGCAACCGGTCGGCGCCGAGGGTGCCGAGCAGGTACCGGTAGACGGTGGGGGTGGAGTGGTAGACGGTGACCCGGTGCCGGGCGAGTTCCCGGGCCGCGTACGGCAGGCCGTGCCGACGCAGCTCCACCGGGACGACCGTGGCGCCGGTGAGCAGGGCCGGGTAGAGGTCGGGGATGGCGGCGTCGAACCCGAACGAGGCGAGCAGGCTGAGCCGGTCGGCGGGGGTGAGCGCCAGGGTGTCGATCTGGTTCTGCACGGCGTGCAGCAGGTTGCGGTGGGTCTGTCCGACCGCCTTGGGCGTTCCGGTGGAGCCGGAGGTGAACAGCACGTACGCCAGGTCGTCCCCGGCGACCACGACCGGGGACAGCGGGCCGGGCACGACCCGGTCGGTGCCGACCACCCGGCCGGTCGGGCCGACGAGGTCCACGGCCAGACCGGTGTGGGCGGGATCGGCGAGCACCGTGGCGGCACCGGAACCGGCGCACATCAGTCTCAGCCGTTCGATCGGGAAGCCCGGGTCCAACGGGACGTACACCCCACCGACGGCCAGGGTGCCGAGGATCGCCGCGATGGTCGGCGTGCCGTGCGGGGTCAGCAGGGCGACGCGGTCCCCCGGTCGGACACCGGCCCCGACGAGTGCCCGGGCGTACCCGCCGGCCATGTCGGACAGATCGGCATAGGTCAGCGACCGGTCGGATTCGAGAATCGCTGGACGCGCGGCGTGACGGTGCGCCGCTTCGACGAAGCGGTCGAGAACTGTAGCGTTTGTCATTTCAGCGCGGAATTACCGCCCGGACAAGGGCAGACGAGCACAGTCTGATGCCCGCAACCATGATCCCCCCCAGGATTTCTACAGTGGAGACAGCATAGGGCTCGATCGCCGCATGGAAAGATCGAGGGGCGTGTTTCAGCCGAAAGAACTATCGAACATGGCCTGTTTGACCGAAGAATCTAGTCCGTTCGGCGATAGGCGCCGAATACTCCACGGCGCAACCAGGACTCCGCCCAACAGTCTGACACGCCGTCGTCACGTACTGCAACGTTGCCGATCAGGGCAGCGGACCGGCGGGTGCGAGTTACTTCGGACCAATGCCCGGTTATCTGGAACGTCGACCATTCCCATCCGTTTTTCCGCATCCCGACGGACTGCCCGAAACCGACGTCGAGCCGATCCGACCGTCCGTTAATGCATTATGGACGGTCGTCGCGGCGGCGGACTCCCCCGTACCGGCATTCCTGACCGGACCGGTCGGGAACGCCCCGGCGTCCGGTCCGGCACCGGCCGCGTCACCGCCCCGCGTGCCCCGGGCCCCGTGCCGGTGACGTCCGGTTGACGCTGCCGGTCGCACCGTGGGGCGCGGGCGGACGGACCCCGCACCCGCGCCACGCGGGCCACCAGCACGATGGGGGAGAGACCGGATGAATCGACTGCTGATCGTCGGGAAGGTGCTGCCGGGCGCGGACGGTGAACTGGCGGAGATCTTCGCCGAGGCCGACGGAACCGAGCTGCCCGTCATCACCGGTGTCCGGCACCGGTCCCTCTACCGGCTCGGCGACCTCTACCTGCATCTGATGGAGACCGACGCCGACCCGACCATGACCGCCAGGGAGCAGGAGCACCCCGCGTTCCGTCGGGTCTTCCAGCGGCTGTCCGGCTGCACCGAACCGTACCTGCCGACCGCACGCAGCCCCCGCGACGCCATGGCCGCCTGCATCTACCACTGGGACATGCCCGGCGTGGTGCGCCGGTGACCAGCCGACATCCGCTCCGGGTCATCGTCATCGGCGCCGGGACGGGCGGAATGTGCCTGGCCCACGGGTTGCGCCGGTCCGGGATCGCCGTCACCGTCTACGAGCGCCACCGCACCCGCACCGACGGGCTGCTCGGTTACCGGATCGGCATCGGACCGATCGGCAGCCGGGCCCTCCGGGACTGCCTGCCCCCGGAGTTGTTCGACACCTTCGTCGTCACCTGCGCCCGCACCCCGCGTTACTTCAACGTCCTCACCGAGAAGCTGCGCGACACCGCCTCGTTCACCCTGCACGCGGACGCCGCCGCGACCGACACCGACCAGTCGGTGTCCCGGATGACCCTGCGGCAGGTGCTGCTCACCGGCATGGACGACGTGGTGCGGTTCGACAAGACCTTCACCCACTACGAACAGCACGACGACGGCAGGGTCACCGCCTACTTCGCCGACGGTACCCGGGACACGGCCGACCTGCTGGTCGGCGCGGACGGCACCCACTCGGCGGTCCGACGGCAGTACCTGCCGCACGCCCGGGTCCACCCGGCCGGCACCATCAACATCGCCACCAAGACCCCGCTCACCGGACGCGTCCGGGCCCTGCTGCCGGAACACGTCCTGAAGGGCATCTCGCTGATCTTCGGCAGTGGCGGCGTGATGGGCGTGCTGCACGTCATGGAGTTCAAATGGGACCGCAACGGTGCCGTCAAGGCCGGGGTCGATCCCCGGGACGCCGACCTGCTCGCCCGGTGGTCGGGGCTGCGCCACGACGACACCCGCGACTACGTCGCCCTGGTCGTCTGGACCGCCGGTCACCGCTTCCCGGCCGACATCATGCAACGACGCGGCGAGGACCTGGTCAAGGTGGCCCTCGGCCTGACCCCGAACTGGCATCCCCACCTGCGGGAACTGCTCGCCAGCAGCGACCGGGGCAGCGCGATGCCGGTGAAGGTGTCCACCTCGGAGCCGGTGGCGCCGTGGAAGAGCAGCACCGTCACCCTGCTGGGCGACGCCATCCACACGATGACCCCGGGCCGCGGGATCGGGGCGAACACCGCGCTCCGCGACGCGGCCCTGCTGCGCCGGCAGCTCGTCGCCGCCGCCGCCGGGGAAAAGTCCCTGCTGGAGGCGGTCGCGGACTACGAGGCGAAGATGATCCCGTACGGCTTCGCCCGGGTCGCCGACTCGCTGCGCAACAGCGGCACCGACGGCGACGACCCGCTCTACCGACCCGTGGTGGGGCGGCTCGCCCTGCTGGCCGCCCGGGGGTACTTCACCGTCACCAGCCGGGTACCGCCGCTGCGCCGCAAGTTCGTCGAGGGCATCTACGCCTACCGGGGCGCCGAGGAGTGACGCCGGGGGCGGGTGGGCGCCACGGCACCCACCCGCCCCCGGGTCGTCAGCTTGCCTGGAGGGTCACGTCGTCGATGACGAAGCTCGTCTGCAACGAGGAGTCCTCCACGCCGGTGAACTTCAGCGTCACCGTCTGCCCCGCGTACGCGGCCAGGTTGAACGTCCGCAGCGTGTACCCGGCGGCCTTGTTCAGGTTCGAGTACGTCGCCAGCGTGGTGGTGCCCACCTGGACGGTCAGCCGGTCGTACGCGATGGACGTGGTGGTCTCGGCGGTGTCGATGTGCAGGTAGAACGCCAGCGTGTACGACGCACAACCCGCCGGGATGGTCACCGACTGCGACAGCGTCTCGGTGAGGCTGTAGCCGGCCCCGTTCAGCCACGCCTTGTACGAACCGGTCCGCGCGGGCTGGCTGGCCGAGTTGGTGATCACGCCGGTCGAGGCGGTCCACGGCGTGGTGCCGTTCTCGAAGCTGCTGTTGCCGATGAGCTGTCCACCGGTGCAGCCGCCGCTACCGGTCACCGTCACGCTGTACGTGGCGGTCCGGGTCGCCGACCCGGTGCCGGTCACCGTGATGGTGTAGGTACCGGCCGGCGCCGACGACGACGCGGCCACGGTCATCGTGGACGAGCCGCCGGAGGTGACCGAGGAGGGGCTGAACGACACGGTCACCCCGGCCGGCGCACCCGAGGCGGACAGCGCCACGGTCTGCGCCGAGCCGCTGGTGGTCGCGGTGGACACCGTGGCCGTGGTGGAGGCGCCCGGCGCGACGCTGCCCGAGGTCGGGCTCACCGACACGGAGAAGTCGTTGGTCGGGGTGCCCGAGCCGACCGCGAGCTGCCAGATCGCGTACGCGATGCCGTCCGCGGAGCGGTTCAGGTGGGTGGTGCTGATGTTGCTGCTCGTGTCGCAGGAACGGTGGTAGCAGGGGTCGTACGAGGCGCCGGAGGTGCCACCCCACTTGGCGGCCTGGGTCGAGGTCTTGCGCGCGCTGGCGCCGGCCGCGTACCCGGAGGTCTGGATGCTGTACCGGGCGAACGAGTAGTCGTCGGAGCGGCCCTGGCCCTCCACGTTCTCCTCGGGCTGGAGGTTCAGCGAGTCCCAGTACTCCTTCAACGGCGCGGCGGTGGCCGAAGTGATCCGGTTGATGAAGTACCCGCCGTTGGTGGAGCCCACCATGTCGAAGTTGTAGTACCCCTTGATGTAGCCGCGCTGGGTGGTGGTCAGCGACCGGACGTAGAAGTCCGACCCGTTGAGCCCCTGCTCCTCGTCGGTCCACCAGGCGAAGCGGACCCGCTTGGTCATCGTCGGGTTCTGCTGGGCCAGGACCAGCGCGTTCTCCAGCAGGGCCGCCGAGCCGGAGCCGTTGTCGTTGATCCCGGGTCCGGCCGAGACGCCGTCGAGGTGCGCACCGAACATGACGACCTGGTCGGCCGGGCCGCCGGGCCACTCGGCGATCAGGTTGTTCGACGGGTACGTGCAGTCCGAGCAGTACTGCTCGGTGACGGTGTAACCGGCCGACTGGAGCCGGGACTTCACGTAGGCCACCGAGGCGGTGTAGCCCGCCGAGCCGGCCCGCCGGTTGCCGCCGTTCTGGGTGGCGATGGTCTGGAACTGGGTCAGGTGCGCCTGGACGTTGGTGATGGAGATGTCCGGCGCGGCCAGGGCCGCCGGGGCGGCGGGCGGCACCGCGGGTACCGGCTGGGCGACGAACACCGCGGTCGCCCCGGCGAGGAGGGCGACGGCGGTGCCCAGGTTCAGCGTTCTGCGTCTCATGGAGACTCCTAGGTGGAAGCGGCGGTCCCTGCACCCGGGCAGGACCCGCGGTCGCCACGGGCGGCTTCCACGGCAACCCCGGCGGGCTGCGCTGTCCATGTCCAGGTGACCGGAACAATGACATGCATCTATCTGGACGTCAACGGTCGTTCAGCCGACCAGGAAACCGCAGGTGAAGGTTGCTGCCAGATGACGCGCCGGTGTCCGGAGCATTTCTTCAATCGACCATCGTTGGTAGGGTGCCCCGGTGTCTCCCCCTCTGGTCGTGGAACGGTCACCCAGCGGAGCAACCACCACCTCCGGCCCCCGGCGCGAACGCGCGCTGTCCTGGTTGCTGCTGCTGCCCTCGGTGGCGGTCTTCGCGCTGTTCATCTTCTGGCCGCTCGGCCGGACCCTCTACCTGTCCACCCACGGCAACGACATCTTCGGCGCGCCCGGCGCGTACGTCGGCCTCGACCACTACGCCGACATGTTCTCCGCCTCCTTCGCCGGGATCCTCGCCACCACGGCACTGTTCACCCTGATCAGCGTCCTGCCTGCGGTGCTCGGGGCACTGCTGGTGGTGCTCCTGCTGGAGTCCCGGATCCGGGGCGTACGGGTGCTGCGGACCGCCTTCGCCCTGCCCTTCGCGTTCAGCGTGGCGACCGCGTCGGTGGTCTTCGCGGTCATCTACAACCCGGCCATCGGGATCGCCAACGGGCTGCTCGGCGCGGTCGGCGTCGACCGGGTCGACTGGCTCACCGACCCGTCCATCGCGCTGCCCGCGGTCGGCGCGGCCACCGTCTGGATGAACCTTGGCTACAACGTACTGGTCCTCTCCGCCGGGGTGGCGGCCATCCCGCAGGAGGTGGTGGAGGCGGCCCGGCTCGACGGTGCCACCGGCTGGCGACTCGCCACCGGGATCACCATCCCGCTGCTCTCCCCGCAACTGTTCTTCCTCGTGGTGGTCTCCACCATCCACGCACTCCAGAGCTTCGGTCAGATCCACATCCTGACCAAGGGCGGCCCGGACGACGCGACCAGCACGCTGGTCTACTCGATCTACGAACGGGCCTTCGCGTACGGCTCCTCGGACTTCGGCGCGGCCAGCGCCCAGGCCGTCGTCCTGCTGCTGATCATGCTGGCCTGCACGGCGGTGCAGTTCGGCATCCTGGAACGGCGGGTGCACTACCGGTGAAGAAGCTGCGACCCGGCCGGATCGCCGTCTACGTGGTCCTCACCCTGGCCCTGATCCCGGTCCTGTTCCCGGTCTACTACGCGTTCGCCGGCGCGGTGATGGGCCCCGGCGACCTGGCCAGCTACCCGCCGGCCCTGGTACCGAGCGGACTGCACTGGCGCAACGTCACCGACGTGTTCAGCACCGTCCCGCTGGGCCGGTTCTACCTGAACTCGGCGGTACAGGCCGGGGTGATCACCCTCGCCCAGGTGGTGACCAGCATCCTCGCCGCGTACGCCTTCGCGTTCCTGCGGATGCCCGCCCGGGCGGCCACCTTCGCCCTCTTCCTGGCCACCCTGATGGTGCCCTGGGAGACCATCATCATCCCCAACTACCTGGCCATTTCCGACTGGGGACTGACCCGGGGCGGGCTCACCTACCTCGGGCTGGTGCTGCCGTTCCTCGCCTCGGCGTTCGGCACCTTCCTGCTGCGCCAGGCCTTCCTCCAGTTCCCCACCGAGCTGCGCGACGCGGCCGTGATCGACGGGTGCGGGCACTGGCGGCTGCTGTGGCGGATCGTCGTCCCGCTGTCCAAGCCCTCCATCGCCGCGGTCGGGGTGTACGTCTTCCTCTCCGCCTGGAACCAGTACTTCTGGCCGCTGATCCTGATCCGGGACACCGAGTACCAGACCCTCCAGATCGGCATCTCGCAGCTCAACGACGCCGAGGCGGCCCAGCCCGGGCTGATCCTGGCCGGTGTCGCGCTCTCCCTCCTGCCCACCCTGGCCGTGGTGATCTTCGGCCAGCGGTACATCGTCCGTGGACTCACCGCGGGCGCACTGCGTTGAACCCCTAAGGAGTGGCAATGGCACATTCGCCGTTACGCCGGACGGGTCGGGCGGTCCTCGCCCTGCTCACCGCCACCGCGCTGATCAGCGGGTGCGGCTCCGGCCCGGACGACGGTGGTTCGTCCGACGCGCTGGACGCCCCCGGCGCCGAGGCGCTCGGCGACGGTCGGACCACGGTGGAGTTCTGGCACGCCATGAAGGGCGCCAACGCCGCCGCGGTCGACAAGCTCGTCGCCGACTTCAACGCCGCCAACGGTGGCAAGGTCGAGGTCAAGGCGGTCTACCAGGGCAACTACGACGAGACCATCGCCAAGTACAAGGCGTCGGTCCAGCAGAAGAACACCCCCGCCCTGATCCAGGTCTACGACATCGGCACCCGGTTCATGGTCGACTCCAAGCAGGTCGTCCCGATGCACCGGTTCGTCGAGAAGGACGGCTTCCCGCTCGCCGACATCGAACCCAACATCGCCAGCTACTACTCCATCGACGGCAAGCTCTGGTCGATGCCGTTCAACACCTCCACCCCGCTGCTCTACCTCAACAAGGAGGCGTTCACGTCCGCCGGGCTGGACCCGACGAAGCCGCCGAAGACCCTCACCGAGATCGGTGAACTGGCGAAGAAGCTCACCGTCAAGGACGCCTCCGGCAAGACCACCCGGTACGGCTTCGGCGCCGCGATCTACGGCTGGCTGCTGGAGCAGCTGCTCGCCACCGACGGCAAGGAGTACTGCGACAACGGCAACGGCCGGCAGCAGCTGGCCAGCAAGGTGCAGTTCGACCAGCCGGCCGCCGTGCAGGTCGCCCAGTGGTGGGCCGACCTGGTGAAGAACGGGTACGCCACGAACACCGGCCGCAAGACCGACGACGCCCAGGCGGCGTTCAAGGCCGGCACCGTCGCCATGCACCTGGAGTCGACCAGCGTGCTGCGCGGCTACGTCGACGCGGCGGCCGGGAAGTTCACCGTGCTCACCGCCCCGTACCCGAAGATCAGCGACGCCTCCACCGGCGGGCCGATCATCGGCGGCGCGTCCCTGTGGATCAACGGGGTCGGGCACAGCGCGGCCGAGAAGCGGGCCGCCTGGGAGTTCGTCAAGTTCGCCGCCGGGGCCACCCCGCAGGCCCAGTGGCACACCGGCACCGGCTACGTACCGATCAACGTCAAGGCCATGGAGCAGATCGACAAGGCGTGGACGGAGAAGTACCCGCAGTTCCGTACCGCCGTGGACCAGCTGCACGCACTGCCGCCGTCGGTCGCCTCCGCCGGTTGCCTGCTCGGGGTCATGCCGCAGGCCCGCAAGGCCTCCGAGGATGGCCTGGAGGCCGCCATCGTCGGCGCCAAGCCCGCCGACCAGGCCATGAAGGAGGCCGCAACCGGCGTCACGGCCGCCATCGACAGCTACAACAAGTCCGTGCGCTGACCGCGTCCGGCACCGGCACCGGCACCGGCACCGGCACCGGCGGGACCATCGCGGCCGGGGGAAGGTCCAACGACCCTCCCCCGGGCGCGGTGGCAGCGCCACGCTGAGGGTATGCCGGCCATCGAAGTGGACGACCTGACCCGCAGCTACGGCGCCCTGAAGGCGGTGGCCGGGATCAGTTTCCAGGTCGCCGAGGGGGAGGTTTTCGCACTCCTCGGCCCGAACGGCGCCGGCAAGACCACCACCGTGGAGATCCTGGAGGGCTACCGGCACCGCGACGGCGGGCAGGTCCGGGTACTCGGCTTCGACCCGGCCACCGGTGGCCGGGCGTACCGGGAACGGATCGGCATCGTGCTCCAGTCCGCCGGCTTCGAGGAGGCCTTCACCGTCGCCGAACTCGTCCGGCTCCAGGCGTCGTTCTACCCCCGGCGACACGACCCGGACGAGCTGGTCACCCTGGTCGGGCTCGCCGACAAGCGCAACGCCCGGGTCAAGGCCCTCTCCGGCGGCCAGCGACGCCGCCTCGACCTGGCCCTCGGCCTGGTCGGCGCACCGGACCTGCTCTTCCTCGACGAGCCGACGACCGGCTTCGACCCGGCGGCCCGGCACCGGGCCTGGGACCTGATCGCCCGGCTGCGCCACCTGGGCACCACGATCCTGCTGACCACGCACTACATCGAGGAGGCCGAACGGCTCGCCGACCGGGTCGCGGTACTCCGCGCCGGGCACCTCGTCGCCGTCGGCAGCCCGCAGGAACTCCAGGACGGCTGCCGCCTGCCCGGTGTGGTCACCTTCCGGCTGCCCGCCGGCACCACCGGCGCGGACCTGCCCGACCTGGCCGGCACGGTCACCCTCGACGGCGGCACCGTCCGGGTCGAGACCCACACGGCGGTACCGGACGTCGGACGGCTCACCGGCTGGGCCCGGCAGCGCGCCGTGGACCTGCCCGGACTCACCCTGACCCAACCCACCCTGGAGGACGTCTACCTCACCCTGACCGGGGAGGTCGACGATGTCCACTGACCTGCGTCCCGCCGTGGCATCGACGGCAGCCGCCGGTACCGGTCAGGTGGTGTGGCGGCTGACCGGCCACGCCCTGCGCGGCATGCTGCGTACCCCGATGTCGCTGTTCTTCGCGCTGGTCTTCCCGCTGACCTTCCTGGTGCTCGTCGCCGCGATCGTCGGCGACCAGCCGACCCCGGCCGGGGTCCCGGTGGCCCAGTTCCTGGTCGCCCCGTTCGCGGTGTTCGGGGTCGCCGAGGCGGTCTTCTGCGTCCTGGCGATCGACATCGCCGTGCTCCGCGAGGACGGGGTGCTGCTGCGGATGCGCGGCACCCCGGTCCCGGCCCGGACCGTGCTGACCGCGCGGATCGGCGCGGCGGTGGTCGTGGCGGTCCTGGCCGTGGCCCTGCTCAGCACGGTGGGGGTCGCCGCCTACGGCGTCGACATCGTCTGGCGCAAGACCCCGGCCCTGCTGCTCACCCTGGTCACCGGCGCGGCCTGCTTCGCCGCGCTGGGGCTCGCCGTCGCCTCGGCCACCCGCACCGTCCTCGCCGCGCAGACCCTCACCCAGGGGCTGCTCGTCCCGTTGGCCTTCGTCTCCGACGTCTTCCTCGTCGGCGCGCAGTTGCCCACCTGGCTGGACGTCACCGGCTCGGTGCTGCCGTTGAAGCACTTCGCCCGCGCGCTGGCCGAGACCTACGACCCGCAGGGCGGGTACGGATTCTCCCCCGGTCACCTCGCCGTCCTCGCCGGCTGGGCGGTCGTCGGCGGGCTCGTCGCCCGCTGGCGGTTCGGCTGGGCGCCCCGCGGCGCGTCCGGCGGCACCACCGGGCCCACTGTCGTCGAGGCCGACCCGGTGGCCGGTCGGCGGCACCTCGGCGCACCACGCCCGGCAGGACGCCCGTCGGGGGCGGCACTGCTGACCGGCCAACTCGGGTACGCCCTGTCCGGGCTGCGCCACGACCCACTGTCGATCTTCTTCGCGGTGGTGTTCCCGGTCCTGCTGCTGGTGCTCTTTCCGGCCGTCTTCGGGGGCAACGGGCCGGACGGACTGCCCCTGCCCCAGTACCTGCTGCCCGGCCTGATCGCCTACGCACTGGCGGTCACCGGCTACGTCAACCTGCCCGAGAGCGTGGCGTACGCCCGGGACCAGGGCATCCTCCAACGGTTGCGGGGTACGCCCCTGCCGCTGGGCTGGTACCTCGCTGGCCGGATCGGCGCGGCGCTGCTGGTCTCGCTGCTCACCACGGTCCTGCTGGTCGTCGTCGCGGTGGCGTTCCTGGACGTACGCCTGGACCCCGGCCGGCTGCCGGCGGTGCTGGTCGCGGTCCTGCTCGGGGTGGCCTGCTTCGCGGCGCTCGGTCTGGCGGTGGCGTCGCTGCTGCCCTCGGCCCGCTCGTTGACCGCGGTCACCCTGGGTACGCTGCTACCGCTCAGCTTCGTCTCGGACGTCTTCCCGGTGGGCGGCGACGCGCCGCTGCCCGGTTGGCTCGCCACGACCGGTGACCTGTTCCCGCTGGGTCATCTCAGCGCGGCGCTGCTCACCGCGACCCGTCCGGCGGTGGCGGGTGCCGGCTTCGCCTGGGCTCACCTGGCCGTGGTCGCCGGGTGGACCGTCGCCGCTCTGCTGGTGGCGCTCCGGCGCCCGCCGGGGCGGGACTGAGCCGGCGCCCGCCGGTGGTTGACGAAGCCGGCGCCCGCCGGTGGTTGACGAAGCCGGCGCCCGCTGGTGGATCACCGGCCGGTGGGGTGTTCCCGGAGCACCGCCACCCCACCGGGAGCCAGGGTGACCGCCCCGCCGACCAGCGCCCCGGTCAGCAGGTCCACCCCGGCGGCCGGTACCCGCTGCGGCCGATCGGTGTGGTTGAGCAGGAACAGCCAGCTCGTGTCGGCGGACCGCCGCCGGACCGCCTCCACCCCGGGCGGTGCCCCCGGACAGGTCGGTACCGCCCCGGCGGCGTGCGCCACGTCGGTGAGCAGCCGGCGGTGGCTGGCGTCGTCCAGCCGGGTCGAGACGTACCAGGCGACCCCGGTACCGAACCGGTGCCGGGTGACGGCGGGCCGGCCGGTCAGCACCCCGGTGGCGTACGCGGTGACCTGCTCCGCGCCGGTCAGGTGCACCGTCTCGCTCCAGAACCGTCCGGTACCGCCGGTGGACAGCGGTACCTCGTCACCGTCGGCGAGCGGGTGGAACTCCTCGACCCGGACGCCGAGCACGTCCCGGAACGCGCCCGGGTACCCGCCGAGCCGGATCCGGCCGTACCCGTCGGCGATGCCGCTGAGGTAGCTGACCAGCAGGTGACCGCCGCCGTGCACCCACTCGCGGACCCACCGGGCGGTGTCGTCGGAGGTCAGGTAGAGCGCGGGGAGCACGAGCAGGGCGTACCCGTCCAGCGGGTCACCGGGCAGCACCACGTCGCAGCCGAACCCGGCCCGCCACAGGGACCGGTGTACCGCCGACACCTCCTCGTGGTGGTCGAGCCGGTCGTCCGGGAGGCCGGGCTGTTGCAGCGCCCATCCGCAGGCGGCGTCCCAGCCGACGGCGACCGGGGCCTGCACCGTCCCGGCGGACACCTCGGTCAGCCGGTCCAGGGCGGTACCCAGTTCGACGGTCTCCCGGAACACCCGGCTGTCCGGGCCGGCGTGCGGCACCAGCGCGGAGTGGAAGAGTTCGGCACCGCCGCGCGGGGCCCGCCACTGGAAGAACATCGCGCCCCGGGAGCCCCGGGCGACGTGGGCCAGGCTGTGCCGGGCCATCCGTCCCGGTTCCTTGGTGTGCATCCGTCCCGGGGTGTAGATCAGGTTCGGCGCGCTCTCCATCAGCAGCCAGGAGCCGTCGGCGGCGGGGCCGGCGGCCGACGGCCCGGCCGGCACGGCGGTAGGTCGCGTCCGGGCCCGGAGCCGGGCGCCGTGCCGGGCCCAGCCCCGGGCCAGGTCGGCGGCGAGCGCGGTCTGTTCCTCGGCCTGCGGGCCGGCCGCCGACGGGTAGTGGTCGACGGCGACCAGGTCCACCTCGGCGGCCCACCGGGCGTGGTCGACCGGTACCCAGTTGCCGAGCACGTAGTTGGTGGTCACCGGGACGTGCGGGGTCGCCGTGCGGAGCAGGTCCCGCTGCTCGGTGTACGCGCCGAGCAGTTCGTCGGACCAGAAGCGCCGGAAGTCCAGCAACTGGGCCGGGTTCGGCAGGTACTGGGTGGCGCGGGGGGTGCCGATCTGCGCCCAGTCGGAGTAGTGCTGGCTCCAGAAGCTCGTCGTCCAGGCGTCGTTGAGCGTGTCGAGGTCCCCGTAGCGGGTCCGTAGCCACCGCCGGAACGACCCGGTGGCGTGTGGGCAATGGCAGGTGGTGCCGTACTCGTTGTGCACGTGCCAGAGCGCGAGCGCCGGGTGGTCCCGGTAGCGGTCGGCGAGGACGGCGGTGATCCGGCGGGCGGCGTCGCGGTAGGCGGGCGCGCTGGCGCAGTAGGTGTCCCGGCTGCCGTGGTGCAGCCGGACCCCGTCGGCGGTGACCGGGAGCGCGTCGGGGTGGGCCAGCGAGAACCAGGGT
>NZ_WVUH01000083.1 GCF_017614955.1 Micromonospora echinofusca | reverse complement strand
ACGTCGCCCAGGAACTCAACGGCCGCCCACGACAGACGCTCGGCTGGGACAACCCAGCCGAGCGTCTGCGTGATCTACTGACAACCACATAAGCCATCAGGTGTTGCGACGACCCCCAGAAACCGCCCTACCGAAAGCGATAAGAAGGGGCCCTTCCTTGCACCTTGGGCGGGCATGACGCCGATCACGTCGGTGGTCGCAACCCGGTGGAGGCGGGGGATGTCCGGCCGCTGCACCGGGGCGGTCGTCGGGTCGCCCCGATCCGGCATAACCGGGCATGACGGGCCGCTGTCACCTGCGGGTGCGACCATCCGTCGCAGGGTTGTCGCCGGGCGTGACGGCTGGCGGGTGACGGGAGGTCGTCGGGCGCCGGTGTCCGAGGATGCGACGTTCCGCGTCTGGTCCCACCTGCTGGGCAGGAGCTTGCAACTCCTACTAACCCGATAGGAATATTCAGCCATGCAGCCCGGCCTGGTCCTGACCGAGCGGCGCGTGGTGGACCTCCTGCGCGTCGCCAGCGGTCTGTGTCGTTAGCCAGTCGCTGATCCCGTAGCGGCGTCGGCGGCCCGGCGCTGACGGCCCACGCCGTCCGGCGCCGACGAACCGCCGGTGCCGGTGCGGCGGCGGACGGTGTCGATGCCGAGCCCGCCGTCCGGCCGCCGTACGACACCGTCCTCCCGCTCTGATCCTCGTCGGTCGCTGGCGACCGATCGAGGTGCTTCGTCCTGCCCCGACCGTGCCCCGGCATCCGGTCCGTCGGCACCTGTCGGTCCGCACCACCCGCCCGCGACCGGGACTTCGACCTCTACGCCTGGGCCGCCCACGAGCCGCTCCGGCTCGCCGCCGCGTCCCTGGCCGGCGCCACCGCCGGCCACACCGCCTGAATCCACCGTACGAGACGGCATTCCACTCGCAAGGAGACCGAGAAACACCATGACTGGCCGAACACGACACCACACCGCCCGGTACCGGTTGACCGGCCTGGTCGCCGCAGTGACCGCCCTGGCCGTCGCCGCAGGTTGCGGTACCGCCGGGGATCCGACCGCCGAGGCTGCGGGGGCGGGCGGCACGCTGACCGTCGGTCTGGCCAAGGAGACCGAGTGCCGGGATCCGCAGCAGGACAACTACGGCTACGGCGGCACCATCGGTCGGCAGATCGTCGACTCGCTTACCGAGCGTAACGGTGTCGACCTGGCCAGGATCGAGCCGTGGCTCGCCACGTCCTGGGAGATCAGCCCGGACGCCTCGACGTACACGTTCAAGCTCCGCGACGACGTCACGTTCAGCGACGGGTCGGTCTTCGACGCCAGCGTGGTCAAGGCCAACTTCGAGGCCCTGGCCGGGATCAGGGCGGCCACCGGCGCGGCGTTCGTCCAGGGCATCAGGGCGATCAGCACGCCGGAGAAGTTCACCGTGAGGATCGAGTTCGACAAGCCCAACGCGGCGTTCCTCCAGGCCACCTCGTCCTGGCAGCTCGGCATCCTCGCGCCGGCCTCGGTGGCGAAGACGCCCGAGCAGCGGTGCAGCGAGGGCGTCATCGGCTCCGGCCCGTACCTGGTCAAGGAGGCGGTCTACAACGAGCAGACCACCCTGGCGCGTCGGGCCGACTATGCCTGGCCGTCGAAGGCCCGTAAGCGGACCGGCGCCGCCGCCTTCGACAAGGTGGTCTTCCGGATCGTGCCCGAGGCGGGGGTACGCACCGGGGCGATCAGCAGCGGCCAACTCGACCTGGCCCAGTCCATCTCCTGGCAGGACGGTCCGGTGCTGGAGAAGGCCGGCCAGCAGCTGCTCAAGGCGGTCAACCGGGTACCGGCGGTCTCCCTGGAGGTCAACACCTCCCGGCCGATCCTCAACGAGGAGGCCGTCCGGGTCGCGCTGACCCACGCGATCGACCGGAGGAAGCTGGTGGAGACCGCACACAACGGCTTCACCTTCCCGGCCACCGGCTCGCTCACCGCAGCCAACCCGTTCCACCTGCCCCAACCCGAGGCGTTGAAGTACGACCCCGAACGGTCCCGCACGTTGCTGGACCAGGCCGGCTGGCAGGTCGGTGCGGACGGCATCCGGACCAGGAACGGCAAGCGCCTGACGATCACCGCCTCGTTCGTCGGCAACCCGGACAACCAGACCTTCCTGGAGGTGATCCAGCAGCAGGTCCGTGAGGTCGGCATCGACTTCGCGCTCCGGCCGCTGTCCACCGGGGAGTTCGACACCGCGCTGGTGGCCGGCGACTACGACGTACACCGGTGGAGTGGCGCCCTCGTCGACGGCGACGTACTGCGCATCCTCTTCTCCACGAAGACGCTCAACAAGTCACGGCTCGCCCCGGGCAACGACCTCGACGCGCTGTTGCAGAGGCAGGTCGCCATCGGTGACCCGGCCGAGCGGCGCACGGTGCTCGACGAGATCCAGCGGGTGCTCGTCGAACGGGCGTACCAGATCCCGGTCTTCGACATGGTCAACCTCTGGGGCGCCGGCCGGAAGCTCACCGGCGTCGAGTTCGACGACAGCTCGCTCATCCTCTACGACGCGCAGTTCACCAGTTGACCGCGGTACCGCGGGGAACCGGCGAACGGTTCCCCGCGGTACCCCGCCGGGCCGGGATCCGGCCCCACCCCAGGAGAAAGAGAGGTGACACGTTGATCACGTACGCCTTCCGGCGCCTCGGGCACGCGCTGCTGGTGCTCTGGGCGACCTTCACGGCGACCTTCTTCCTGCTCTACGTGCTGCCCGGGGACGCCGCGCTGAGCAAGGCCGGAGTGGGCGGCGACGGGGCCACCCTCAGCCCGGCCGAACTGGCCCGGGTCCGCGCCGACCTCGGACTCGACCAGCCGGTCGTCGGGCAGTACGCCACCGCGCTGCTGCACGCCCTGCGGGGCGACTTCGGCACCTCGACGCAGACCGGCGCGCCCGCGCTGTCGATGTACGTCGAAGCGGTCCCGGAGACGCTCAAGCTCGCCGGGGCGGCACTGCTGCTCGGCCTGGTCGCCGGCACCGGGTGGGCACTGCTGGCGGCCTGGACCCGCTGGCGGCTCCTGCGGCAGGCGCTGCTCGCCCTGCCGGCCGTCGGGGTGTCGATCCCGACGTTCTGGATCGGCCTGCTGCTCATCCAGGTCGTCTCCTTCCGCTGGCAACTGCTCCCGGCCATCGGCAACGACGGGGTACGCAGCCTCGTCCTGCCGGCGCTCGTGCTGGCCGTACCGACTGCGGCGATGTCCGCGCAGATCCTGTCCCGCAGCCTGGAGGCCACCCTGCACGCCCCGTACGTCGAGACCGCCCGGGCACGGGGCGCGTCGCGGAGCCGGGTGCTGCTCCGGCACGCCCTGCGTAACTCGGTCCTGCCGGTGGTCACCGCCCTCGGCATGACGGCCGGACACCTGGTCGGCGGTTCTGTGATCATGGAAACGGTCTTCTCGCGGTCCGGCGTGGGGGCGATCACCGTCCGGGCGGTCAACGTCCAGGACACCCCGGTGGTGCTGGTGGCGGTGGTCTTCGCCGCTGTCGTCTTCGTCGGCGTGAACCTGCTGGTCGACCTGCTCTACCCGGTGATCGACCCGAGGATCCAGCTCCGTACGGCCCGCCGTACCGGCCTGCTGCGTGCCGGGGTGGCGACATGAGCCTGACCGAGCAGGTCCTGCCCCGCCTCGAACCGGTACCCCCCGTCGACCCGTCGACGGCCGGAGCCCGGGCCGACGGTGACGGAGGAGCGGACGTCCGCCCCCGCCCGCCGCGCCGGACCCGACCCACCCTGGCCAGACTGGCCCGACAGCCCGGCCTGCTCCTCGCCTGGACCGTGCTCGCCCTGGTCGCGCTCGCCGCCGCCGTACCGGAACTGTTCACCGACCACGACCCGCTGCGCCCGGTGGGGCCGCGACTCACCGCACCCGACAGCGAGTTCCTCTTCGGCACCGACAACCTCGGCCGCGACCTGTTCACCCGGGTGGTGTACGGCACCGCCGAGTCGGTCCAGGCGGTCGTCGTCGCCGTCCTGGTCGGACTGGTCGTCGGCTCGCTACTCGGGCTGCTCGCCGGCTACCTGGGCGGCTGGGTGGACGACGTACTGATGCGGGTGGTCGACGTGCTGCTCGCGGTACCCGCACTGCTGATCTCGCTGGCCTTCATCACGGCGCTCGGCTTCGGGACGGTCAACATCGCCATCGCGGTGGGCATCGGCAACGTGGCGTCCTTCGCCCGGGTGATGCGGGCCGAGGTGCTCCGGATCAGGGGCAGCGCCTTCGTCGAGGCGGCCACCTTCGCCGGGATCGGCCGGCTGCGGCTGCTGGCCCGGCACATCCTGCCCCACACCGCCGGACCGGTGCTGGTGCTGGCCACCCTCGAACTCGGCCTGGCGCTGCTGAGCGTGTCCGCGCTCAGCTTCCTCGGCTTCGGCGCGCCACCACCGGCCCCCGAGTGGGGCAGCCTGGTCGCCGGTGGCCGGGACTACCTCGCCGCAGCCTGGTGGATGGCGAGCATCCCCGGCTTCGTCATCGCCGCGACCGTCCTGTCGGCCAACCGGATCGCCCGGTCGGTCAACCGCCATCAGGTGAGTGCGTTCTGATGCCGGTCACCCACCTCCTGAACCCCGAGACCAGACCGGAAGGCCGCCCGATGACCCCCGCCGTACCGCAGGACGAAGCACCGGACCTGCTGACGATCGAAGACCTGACCGTGGAGTACCTGGTCGGCGGACGCCGGGTACGCGCCGTCGAGCAGGCCGACCTGTCGGTAAGCAGCGGCGAGATCGTCGCCCTGGTGGGCGAGTCCGGATCGGGCAAGAGCAGCATCGCGCACGCGGTGCTGGGCGCTCTGCCCGCGGCCGGGCGGATCGTCGGCGGTCGTATCGGCTTCGACGGGCTGGATCTGGCCCGGCTGTCGGAACGCCGGTTCAACCAGGTCCGGGGCCGGTCGTTGGGCTTCATCCCACAGGATCCGATGTCCAGCCTCAATCCGTTGCACCGCATCGGTACGCAGGTCACCGAGTCGATCCGGATCCACCGGTCGGCATCCCGGGCCGAAGCCGCCCGCCAGGCGGTGGAGCTGCTCGACCGGGTCGGCCTGCCGGAACCAGCAGCCCGGGCCCGGCAGTTCCCGCACGAACTCTCCGGCGGCATGCGCCAGCGGGCCCTGATCGCCGCCGCCCTGGCCGGTGCGCCCCGGCTGCTCGTCGCCGACGAACCGACCACCGCGCTCGACGTCACCGTGCAGAAGGTCATCCTCGACGACCTGTCCGCGTTGGCCCGTTCGGGTGGGATCGCCGTCCTCGTCATCACCCATGACCTCGCGGTCGCCGCCGACCGCGCCGACCGGATCGTCGTACTCCGGCACGGCCGGATCGTCGAGTCCGGCACGCCCGACGCCGTGCTCGGCGCACCCTGTCACCCGTACACCAGGATGTTGCTGGCCAGCGCACCGAGCCTGGCGGCCGGGCGGCGGCGTCGGAGCCGGCCGGCCGGGCGGAGCACGCCGGGCGCCACGGTCACCGAACCGGGCGGGCACCGCGCGCCGGTGGCGCCGACCAGCGGCCGGGACCTGGTCCGGGTGGACGGGGTGACCAAGGAGTTCCGGGTCCCGCACACCGACCGCAACCAGGGCTGGTTCCGGGCGGTCGACGACGTCTCGCTGACCATCGGCCGGGGCGAGACTCTCGGCCTGGTGGGGGAGTCCGGCTCCGGCAAGTCGACCCTGGCCCGGCTGATCCTGCGACTCACCCCGCCGACCGCCGGACGGATCGCCTACGACGGCACCGACATCGCCGACGTCGACCGGCGTGGACTGCGCGGACTGCGGGCCCGGGCGCAGCTGGTCTACCAGAATCCGTACGGGTCGTTGAATCCCCGGCTCACCGTCCGGCAGATCGTCGCCGAGCCCCTGGTGGGCTTCGGCATCGGCGACCGGTCCGCCCGGGGCCGGCGGGTGCGCGAGCTGCTCGACCAGGTCGGCCTTCCCGGTGACCTCGCCGAGCGTCGTCCCGCCGAACTCTCCGGCGGGCAACGGCAACGGGTGGCCATCGCCCGCGCCCTCGCCCCGTCGCCGGAGCTGCTGGTCTGCGACGAACCGGTCTCCGCGTTGGACGTGTCCATCCAGGCCCAGATCCTCGACCTGCTCGCCGACCTTCAGGTCGAACTGGGACTGAGCCTGCTGTTCGTCTCCCACGACCTGGCCGTCATCCGCCAGGTCGCCGACCGCGTCGGGGTGATGCGGGCCGGCCGGCTGGTCGAGATCGGGCCGGCCGACCAGGTCTTCCACCGGCCCGGACACGGGTACACCCGGACCTTGCTCGCGGCGATCCCCGGGCAGGGGTTCGGCACGCGCGCCACCGGGCGGGCCGCCTGATGGCCCGGGCAGCCGGCACCGTGCGCACCGACCCGGCCGCAGGCGGGGTCTTGCCCGCAGAGCAGGACAGGGACGCCGGGCTGGTGGCCACGCTGGCCGCCGGCGCGGTGCACCGCGACCGGGACGCCGACCTCGACCCGGCCGTCCACGCCCTACTCGACCGCGCCGAATGGTCCGGCGGTACCCCGTTGGACACCCCGGCCGCCCGGCTGCGGGCCGTCCGACGGGTCCGGGACCTGGCCCGGGTGGACGCCGGAGTCGCCCACCTGGTCGCCGGGATCCACCGGGCCGGGGCGCTGGCCGCCGGATTCCACAGCGGCACCGACCCGGCTGCGCCGGCCGGCGGTCTGCTCGCCTGCACCGGCCCGGTGGTGCCGTCCGGCGCATCGTCCGCCGGCACCGGCCCGGTCGCGCTGGCCACGCCGACGGTGCCGGTGGTACCGGTGACCAGCGGTCCCGGCGGGCTGGTGCTGACCGGTACCTGGCGGCTGGAACCGCCCGCGACCCTGGCCCGGCAGGTGGTCCTCGCCGGCCTGCGGGTCGACGGCCACGACGTGGTCGCCCTGCTCGACGTCGCCGCCGATGGCATCGTCACCGGACCCGCCGCCCCGAACAACGGGTCCGGGACCGAGCCGGCCGGGGTCGTCGTCGGGCCCGAGCCGCCGGCGTTCGGGCTGCGTGCCGCGCCGACCGCCGAACTGCGCCTGACCGGGCTGCCGGTACCGGCCCACCGGATCCGACCGCTGACCGGGCAGCCGACCTGGCCGGTCTTCGACGAGGCGTTGCGGATCGCGGTCGAGGTGGGACTGCTCGACGGGTTCCTCGCCGCCGCTCGGGACTTCCTGGTCCACCACGCCCGCCCCTGGCACGAGTCCGGGGTGGACAGCGCGGCGCGTGACCCGCACACCACTGCCGTCCTCGGGCAGGCGTACGCGCAGCAGCGCGCGCTGCACCTGCTCGCCCGGGACGCCTTCGCCGCCGTCGCCACCGCCGACGGGACGCCGGGCGGGGCGCCGCCGCGCGCCGTGGTGCTGGCCCGCTGGTACGCCCGGCAGCGGATCGGCCCACTGATCACCTCGGTCGTCGGGGTACTCGGCGCCAGCGGCACGTCCGGCCGGTTCGCCCTGGACCGCTACTGGCGGGACTTCCGTACCCACGCCCTGCGCCACCCACCCCGCTGGGGCCTGGACACCCTCGACCACCAACCGGACCCGCGACCCGAGCAGGACACATGACCGACCGAGAACTGCACCTCAACGTCAACGCCCTCCCCGCCGGGGCGCACCCCGCCGCCTGGCGGTCCCCGGGCGGCAACCCCCGAGCCTGGATCGACGTCGGGCACTACCAGCGGGTGGCCCGGGAGGCGGAACGCGGCCTGCTCGACGCGGAGTTCCTCGCCGACGGCCTGCTGCTGCGCGGCAACGTGGCGACCGGACCGTCCTTCGCGCTCGACCACGTGGTACCCGAGCTGCAACGGCGTGGCCTGTTCCGGAAGGAGTACACCGGCACGACCCTGCGCGACCATCTGGGTCTGGCCCGGCCGGCCAGCAGCTACCGGGCGGGGTGGGCCCGGTGACCCTGAGCCCGCCGGTGGACCTGCCCGACGTCGTACCCGGCCGGACACCCCGCAGCCACGCCGAGGCGGTCGCCGCCGCGCACCGGCTCGCCGCGCGGTGGCGGGAACTCGGCCCGCTGCGCGACGCCGACCGGGCCGTGCCGTACCGGGAACTGGAGCTGCTCGGCCGCTCCGGACTGCTCGGCCTGACCGTGCCGACCCGGTTCGGCGGGCCGGGACTGGGCGAGCACACCCTGACCCGGGTCTTCGCGATCCTCGCCGCCGCCGACGCGGCGCTGGCCCAGGTTCCGCAGAACCACTTCGGGGCGCTGTTCGGGCTGGAGACCGAGGACGACGAGCGGGCCGGCTTCTTCTTCCGGGCCGCGCTCGCCGGTGCCCGGTTCGGCAACGCCGGCCACGAGCGCGGCAAGGGTGGCCGGACCGCGCCGAGGACCACCCTGGTGCCCGACGGGGACGGCTACCGGATCACCGGGTTCAAGACCTTCTGCACCGGCGCGTTGACCGCCGACTGGGTGCCGGTCAGCGCCGCCCATCCGGACGGCGGGACCGCCACCGCGTTCGTCCGGCAGGGCGCCCCCGGCCTGGTCGTCCACCCCGACTGGGACGCCTTCGGCCAGCGGGCCACGGTGAGCGGCAGCGCCGAACTGACCGACGTGTGGGTCGACGCCCGGCACGTCTTTACCGCGACCGGCCGACCGAAAGCGGCCGGTGCGTTCCGGTACTCGCGCAGCCAGCTCACCCACGCGGCGATCCAACTCGGCATCGCCGAGGGGACGCTGGCCACCGCCGACCGGATCGCCCCGGCGGTCCTCGCCGGCCCGGACGGGCACCGGTTCCGGGTCTGGCGGGAGGAACTGGTGCTGGACATCCACGCCACCGCCGCGTTGATCGGCCGGGCCGCCGACCTGATCGACGAGGTGGTCGCCGCCGGCCCGGCCACCGACGCGGGCGCCCTCGCCGTCGGCATCGCCGTCGACGAGGCCAAGTGTCTGGCGTACGACCTGGGGCCGCTGGCCGCCGACGGACTGACCGGGCTCGCCGACCCGGCGCTGCTCGCCGCCGATCCCGGCTTCGACCGGTACTGGCGCAACGCCCGGACCCACTCCCTGCACGACCCGGTCCGGTGGCGGCGGCACTACGTCGGCGACCACCACCTCAACGGCACCCCGCCGCCGTTCCTGGCGTGGCTGCTCGAATCCACCGGCGACGCTCCGCTGTGACCGCCGCCCCAACCCTGCGAGAGATCATGACCAGCACCATCGATGACGTCGACCTCGTCGACTTCCACACCCACTACCGTCCCCCGTGGTGGGACGTCGCCGGTTCCGGTCGGCGGCTGGCCGCCGGGCTGGACCACGCCCGGTTGGACGACCTGGCCCGCCTGGTCTCCGACACCCGGGCCGGCGGCATCTCGCTGCGGGTGCTCAGCGCCCCGGTCGAGCTGCTGTTCGGTCCGGACCTGCCGGTACCCACCAGCGCGGTGAACCGGGTCAACGAGTACCTGCGCCACACCCTCGCCCGCACCCTGGTGGCCCGGCATGGGTGAGCAGCCGGTCTTCCACTGGTTCCTGCCGATGCACGCCGACCAGCGGCACTACGGCGGTGACCCGGGTGCCCGGCCGGCCGATCCCGGCTACCTGCGCGACGTGACCCGGGCCGCCGAACGCAACGGGTTCGCCTCGCTGCTGCTCGCCACCTCGCAGGCCAGCCGGGACACCTGGCTGACCGCCGCGCTGGCCGCCGAGGCCACCGAGACGATCCGGTTCATCGTGGCGTTCCGGGCCGGGTACACGCTGCCCACCCTCACCGCACAGATGATCGACACCTTCCAGCAGCTCTTCGCGAACCGGCTGGACGTCAACATCGTCACCGGCAGCGAGGGCCCCGAGCAGCAGGCGTACGGCGACGAGATCTCCAAGCAGGACCGGTACCGGCGTACCGACGAGTTCCTCCGGGTGCTCCGCGCCGAACTACGCGGCGAGCGGTACGACATCGCCGGTGACTGGTACCGGGTCGTCGGTGGTGGCCGGCCGGCACCGGTGACCCGACCGCCGACCATCTTCTTCGGCGGGCTGTCGGACGAGGCGGCCGAGGTCGGCGCCCGGCACGCCGACGTGCAGCTGATGTACGGGGAAACCCCGCCGATGGCCGCCGAACACGTCGAACGGATCGGTGCACTGGCCGCCCGGCACGGACGCACCGTCGAGTTCGGCATCCGGATCCAGGTGATCTCCCGGGACCGGTCCGAGGACGCCTGGGCGGAGACCGGGCGGATCCTCGCCCGGCTCACCCCGGAGCAGGTGGAACGCCGGCAGCGGGACCTCGCCCGGCGGGCGTCGGTCGGGCAGCGCCGGGTGCAGTCGCTCAACCCCGGGGTGCTCGACCCGGACCGGCTGCGCCCGTACCCGACGATCTGGTCCGGGCTGGGGCTGGTCGGTGGCGGGGGCGGCAGCACCGCCCTGGTCGGCAGCCACGAGGAGGTCGCCGAGCGGATCGAGGAGTACCGCTCGGTCGGGGTGCGGCACTTCATCGTGTCCGGTGCCCCGTTGCTGGAGGAGGCGTACCGCTTCGGCGAGGGCGTCATCCCGCTGTTCCGTTAGTCGAGCCGGGAAGCACAGGGAGATGGGGAACATGACAGTGGTGACCGGTGTCATCAGCGGAGGGGCCGGTGCCGGGGCGGCAGCGGACGAGGTGCGCGACGTGGCTGAGCTGACCGTCCGGGCCGAGGCGTACCTGCGGACGGTGGCGCCCGGCGCGGCGCAGCGGGAACGCGAGCGTGAACTGCCGTACCAGTTGGTGCGGGACCTGGCGGCGGCCCGACTCGGCACCTTCCGGGTGCCGCGCGCCTACGGTGGCCCGGGCGCGTCGATCCGGCAGGTGATGGGGTTCGTCCTCGACCTGGCCGCCGCCGACTCCAACATCGCCCAGTCGGTCCGCCCGCACTTCGGGTTCGTGGAGGGGCTGCTGCGGTCACCGGACGAGCAGGAGCGCCGCCGGTGGTTCCCCCGGGTGCTCGCCGGTGACCTGTTCGGCCTGGCCAACGGGGAGATCGGCGCGCCGAACGGGGTGATCCGGACCCGGATCCGCCGTGCCGGGGACGGCTACCGGGTCGACGGCAGCAAGTACTACTGCACCGGCACGCTCTTCGCCGACTGGGTCAGCGTCTCGGCGGTGGACGAGGCCGGCGAGCGGGTCACCGTGGTGATCCCCACCGACCGGGCCGGGGTGACCCTGCTCGACGACTGGGACGGCATGGGGCAGCGGCTCACCGCGAGCGGCACCACCACCTTCGACGGGGTGCGGGTGGAGAGCGAGGAGGAGACCCGGGCCCGCCCGGTCACCGGGCCCGGCGAGCCCCGCAGCCACGTCACCGCCTTCCAGCAGCTGTTCCTGGCGGCGGTGGAGGCGGGCATCGCGCGCAACGCGGTGGCCGACGCGGTGTGGTTCGCCCGGGAACGGTCCCGGCCGATCAAACACAGTTCGGCCACCCGGTCGGTGGACGACCCGTACATCCAGCACGCGGTGGGGGAGATGTCCGCCCGAGCGTTCGTCGCCGAGGCGGCCGTCCTGCACGCAGCGGACTCCATCGACCGGGCGCTGGCCGCCGAGGAACCGGCCGGGCTGCTCACCACCGCCTCGGTGGACGTCGCCCGGGCGCAGTACCTCGCCGTCGAGTCGGCGCTGAAGAGCGCGGAGCTGCTCTTCGACGTGGGCGGCGGGTCGGCCACGGCCCGGGAACACAACTTCGACCGGCACTGGCGCAACGCGCGCACGGTGGCCAACCACAACCCCCGCCACCACAAGGCCGGCGTGGTCGGTGCGCACCTGCTCACCGGGGCCGAACCGCCGACCACCGGTCTGTTCTAGGAGGAGACGGCATGAGTTACCGCCCACTCGGGCGCACCGGGGTCCGGGTCAGCCCGCTGACCCTCGGTGCGATGAACTTCGGGGCCAACGGCAACCCCGACCACGACCACAGCGTGCGGATCATCCACGCGGCCCTGGACGCCGGGATCAACGTCGTCGACACCGCAGACGTGTACTCGCAGGGCGAGTCCGAAATCATCGTCGGCAGGGCGCTGACCGGTGGCCGCCGCGACGACGTGGTACTGGCCACCAAGTTCCACGGCGCCATCGGCGACGGAACCAACCACCGGGGCAACTCGCGGCGCTGGATCCACCGGGCCGTGGAGGACAGCCTGCGTCGGCTCGGCACCGATCACGTCGACCTGTACCAGGTGCACCGGCCGGAACCGGACACCGACCTGGACGACACTCTCGGCGCGCTGTCCGACCTGGTGCACCAGGGCAAGATCCGGTACTTCGGGACGTCCACCTTCGAACCGCACGAGATCGTCGAGGCGCAGTGGACCGCGCAGCGGCGCAACCGGGAACGGCCGGTGACCGAACAGCCGCCGTACTCGATCCTGGCCCGGGGCGCGGAACGCGCGGTGCTGCCGTTGGCCGAGCGGTACGGCCTCGGGGTGCTGCCGTGGAGCCCCCTGGCCGGCGGCTGGCTGTCCGGGCGGTACCGGCGCGGCCAGGCCGATCCGGGTCCGTCCCGGCGGGTGGCCCGACAGGCGGCCCGGCACGACCCGGAGCTGGCGGCCAACCAGCTCAAGCGGGCGGCGGTCGACGCGCTGACCGGGCTGGCCGACGAGGCCGGCCTGTCGCTGATCCACCTGTCGCTGGCCTTCGTCCTGCACCATCCGGCGGTCAGTTCGGTGATCATCGGGCCGCGCACCCTGGAGCACCTGACCAGCTATCTCGGCGCGGTCAAGGTCACCCTTGACGACGACCTGCTCGACCGGATCGACGCCATCGTCCCGCCGGGCGTGACCCTCAACCCCGCCGACGCCGGCTACCAGCCGCCGTCGCTGACCGACCCTTCCGTCCGCCGTCGCCACCTGGTCTAGGAGACCCCATGTCCCACCAGCCCGTCATCGACATCCACGCCCACTACCGGTACCCGGGTCAGGAGTTCGTCCCGCCACCCTCCTGGGTCTCCGAGGAACGTCGCCGGGACCAGCTCCGGCACGACGAGATCCTGCGCAGCTTCGACCGGATCGTCGAGGTGGCCGAGCAGGTCGGCGTCGACACCCGGGTACTCAGCCTCCCGGCCGCCTCCCGGTTCGCCGACTACGACACCGCACCGGCGCGGCCGAAGGAGATCGCCGAACTCAACGACTACCTGGCCGGCGGGGTCCGCGACCACCCCGGTCGGCTGCTCGGGCTGGCCACCGTCGACGCCTTCGACGGGGAACGGGCGGCAGCGGAGACCCGGCGGGCCGTGGAGGAACTCGGCCTGTCCGGCATCGTGGTCGACTCGGCCCGGGCGGACACCTTCCTCGGCGCCCCGGAGACCGTGCCGACCCTCGCCGAGGCGGCCCGGCTCGGCGTGCCGGTCTTCGTCCACCCCACCGGCACCAGCCTGACCCCGGCGCTGATCGCGCAGGCCGGCCAGCTCGGCTCGTCGTACGGTCGGGGACTGGCCAACGGGGTGGCCCTGCTCTCGCTGATCCACCGGGGCCTGCTGGACAGCATCCCGGGTTTGCGGATCGTCTTCACCACGCTCGGCATCGGGGCGCTGGGCATCGCCGGTGTGTGGCGGGCCCGGGGCGGACTGGCCGCCGCCGACGGGCGCTGGCAGGTCTCCTTCGACACCATGGGCTTCGACCCGCAGAACGTCGCGTTCCTCGTCTCGGTGCTCGGCGCGGACCGGGTGCTGCTCGGCAGCGACTTCCCGCACCAGGTGGACGCGGACCCGCAGCGGGTGGCAAACGCCCTCGACGGCGCCGGGCTCTCCCCGACCGACCAGGCGCTGGTGCGGGGCGGCAACGCGGCGAAGCTGCTGCACCGGCGCCCGGCCGCCGTGCCGGCCGCCGCCGGGTGACCGGGATGGGCAACGACCAGCCAGCCGTCATCGACCGGGTCCGGACCCGCTTCGGGCCGGTACCGGTGCACCCGGTGCTGGACCGGATCGCCGGGGTGGTCGGGACGACCATCGCCCCGGCCGCCCCGGCGGTCGACGCCTCGGCGGTACCCGCCGGGCACCTGGCCGCCCTGGCCGACGCCGGGCTGTTCGGGCTGGCGGTACCAGCCGAACACGGCGGCGCGCCGGTCCCGGAGGAGGTGGCCACGGAGGCGTTCGAGCTGCTCGCCGGGGCGTGCCCGGCCACGCACCTGATCGCCTCGCAACACGCCACCCCGGTGGGCGCGATCCTGCGGTCCGGCAAACCGGAGCTGCTGGCGCTGCTGCCGGTGCTGGCCCGGGGCGAGCGGTACGGCGGTGCCGCCTTCGGCCACGTCCGGACCTGGCCGCGTCGGCGTACCGTCACCGCGACCCAGGTGCCCGGCGGGTGGCGGTTCGACGGCACCGCGCCGTGGTTCTCCGGGGCCGGGCTGGTGGATCTGGCGCTGGTCGGTGCGATCGACGAGGCGCGGCAGCGGATCGTTTTCGCCGTCGTCGACGTACCCCGGTCGGTGGTCGACGGCGATGCCCCGGCTCTCCGGTCCCGACCGCTGACGATGGCCGCCATCGACGGCGCCCGGACCGTGGCGCTGGACTTCGGCGGCCTGGTCGTGCCGGACACCCGGGTGACGGAGGTGGTCGACGTGGCCGGGTGGTCGGCTGCGGACGGTACGACGGGAGCCCGCAGCCACCCGGGTGCGGTCGGGCTGGCCCGGGCTGCGGTCGGGTTCGCGCTGGAGCGGTACCCGGACAGCCCGGGGCTGCACGCGCTGGCCGACGAGATCGCGTTGATCCGTACCCTCGCCGACGGACCGGACAGCGCTGCGGACGCCTCGGCACCCGGTCGGAGCCCGCTGTACTGGCGGGCCCGCAGCGTCCACCTGGCCGTCCGGGCCACCAACGCGGCGGTCGTCGCGCGGGGCGGGGCCGGTCTGCTCACCGGCGACCCGGTGCAGGTGTGGGCGCGGGCGGCGCTCTTCCTCCAGGTACGCGGGCTCTCCGAGGCGATGCGCGCCGAACACTTCGAGCACCTCGCCGGCCTGGCCTGACCGGCACGACAGCAGGGCGAAGTGGTGGGTCGAGGGGCGTAATCCGGTCGACCGGACCACCGTCCGGTGTGATGCTGCCCGGATGTCGGTACCTGTCGGTGTGCCCCTGCGGTGGCAGTTCGATCTGACCTGGGAGCTGTTCACGTACCACCTGGCGCGGCTGGAGCCGGCGGACTTCCACTGGGAGCCGGCCGCGCACTGCTGGACGGTGCGCCGGGCGCCCGACGGCCGGTGGGTACCGGACTGGGCGGACACCGAGCCCGACCCGGTCCCGGTGCCCACGATCTCCTGGCTGGTCTGGCATATCGGCTGGTGGTGGGGCAACGCGGTCGGCCAGCTCCGGGGGCATCCGGTGCGACCGCACACCGACGTCGACTGGCCCGGTGCCGGCGAGCCGGCACTGTCCTGGCTGCGTGACCTGGACACGCAGTGGCGGGACCTGCTCGACCGGATCACCGACGCCGACCTCGACGGTGCCGTCTCGTTCCCGTGGCCGGCCGGTTCCGGGTACACCGTCGCCCACCTGGTCGCCTGGGTGAACAGCGAGTTGATGAAGAACGTGGCGGAGATCGGCCAGCTCCGGCTGCTGCGTGCGGCGGCGCACCCGTCCACCGGTTAGGAAGGGCCCCTTCCTATCGCTTTCGGTATAGGAAGGGGCCCTTCCTAACACCTCAGGTGCGGGCGTACGACGTCGGCGATCTCGGCGATCGTCGGGTGGTCGAAGAAGGTGTCCAGCTCCACCTGTACGCCGAACCGCTGGTGTCGGCGGCGCCGTGGCCGGGGGCGACGGGGAGGTTCCGGGCAGCGCGGCCCGGTCGAGTTTGCCGTTCGGGGTACGCGGCAGCCGATCCAGCACCACCCACCGCGTGGGCACCATGACGGCGGGCAGGGACCGACCGGGGTGCGACGCGGGCGTCGCGGTGGCGCAGGTATCCAGGTGGTGACCGCACGGGAACACGGGACTGGCCGAACGGGTATAGGAAAGCCCTTTCCGGTGGGTGCTCGTGGGACATCGACATGGCCATACTGGGCGGCACCTGAGTGGAGGGTACGAGTGGTTGATGTCGAGGCGGCGACCATGCCACCGACGGACGGGCGTGTGTCCGTACCGTTCGACGCCGGCGGGGCCGGGGCCGACCGGTCGGCGCCACTGACCTGGGGCCAGCACGCGATCTGGACCGCGTTGCGCCGGCACGGACCCGGGCAGACGATGATCAGCATCCGGCGCGTCGTGCCGGTCCCGCGTCGGGCCGCCGCCGACCCCGCCCGCGTGCTGCGGGCCGTCGCCGACCTGGTGGTCCGGCACGACTCGCTGCGCACCCGGCTGCGCACCGTCGACGGGCAACACCGGCAGGCGGTCTCCGGGGCCGGGGAACTACCGGTGCACCTGGTGCGGACCACGGACGGCGACGACGTGGCGGCGGCGACGGAGGTTGCCGAGCGACTGGCCGCCACCCCGTTCGACCACGCCGAGGAGTGGCCGCAGCGGTTCGCGCTCGTGCTCGCCGGGGACCAGGTCCGGCAGGTCGTGGTGGTGTTCAGCCACACCACGGTGGACTTCCGGGCCGCCGAGATCGTGTTGCGGGACCTGCGGATGCTGCTGCTGCGCGGCACGGTCGGTACGCCCGCCGGCCTCCAGTCGGTCGACGTGGCGCTACGGGAGGGCGACGAGTACCACCGTCGGCGCGCCGAGCGGGCCGTGACGCACTGGGTCGACGGGTACGCCCGGCTGCCCGTCGACACCGTTGCCGAGGCCGGGCCGCCCCGGGAGCCCCGGTTCCAGCGCGCGGTCCTGACCTCGGCCGCCGCCGACACCGCCACCCGGCTGATCGCCGCCCGGCACCAGGTGACCAGCTCGACGGTGCTGCTCGCGGCCACCGCCGCCGTGGTCGCACGGTGGACCGAGCGCAGCACCGGCGGCAACGGCACGGTCGGTGTCTACACCATGTCCAACAACCGGTCGCCCGACGGGTACGCCGACGCGATCGCCAAACTGAACCAGCTCGGCCTGGTCGTCGTCGACGTGGCGGACCGGCCCTGCTTCCACGACCTGCTGCCCCGGGTGTGGCAGGCCGCCTTCGCCGCCTACCGGCACGCCTACTACGACCCGGACCGGATCGCCGAGGCGTACGCGCGGGCCGGTTTCCCGTACGCGACCGGGATCAGCCCGCACTGCTACCTCAACGACATCCGGCTCGCCACCGACGTCGACCTGTTCCGTCACGCCACCGACGAGGGCGCGGTCCGCCGGGCCATGGCCGCCACCACTCTGACCCGCACCGGCGGCTTCACCCGGTTCACCTGGCGAACCCGGGTGGAGATCCTGGACGCCCCCGGCGGGCTCGGCCTCGCGCTCACCGCCGACACCGCCCACCTGCCACCGGAGGCCATCGGGCGGTTCCTGCGGGACCTGGAGCGGCTGCTCGTCGAGGCCGCCTTCGGGGAGGTGCCGTGGCCCTGGCTGTGAGCCCGCCGTCGGGCCGTCGCGCCTCCACCGGTCCACCACGGAACGCGCCACCACCGCCGAACCGTGATCCGGGCCATGCGCCACGACGCGCAGGCCGCCGAGGACTACTCCACCGACCTCCTGCACCGGCGGGTCGACCCGCTGCGCGCCCCGGCCGTCTCGGTGGTCGGCGAACGGGACCCGGGCACCGGGTACCACCAGGAGCGCTACCGGGGGTGGGGTTTCCGGACCGGGACGACCGCGCTGGTGCTGATCGAGGAGGCCGGGCACCACGTCGTCAGGTTCCCGGCGGCGGAGGTGGCCGACATCCTCACCGGGGTGGATCGGCGGCTGACCGGCCGGAGGAGGATCCGGGTGGACCCTGCGCCCGGTCGGTGCCCGTCGGCCGGCTCAGGCGGCTGACGCGGCCCGGTCCTGTCCCCGGTGGGCCTGCTCCGGCGGAACGGCCGGCCGGAGCCGTCGGGTGACGGGCCCGCCCGGCCAGTCGCTGTCGGCCCCCGGCCGGTCGTCGCGCCGGTCGGACCGGGCCTGCGGGGCCTGGGCCACCTGGAGGGCCCGCTGGGCACTCTGCCAGGCCGGGCACGGCCAGGGCTGGTCAGCGCAGAGCAGGTTGTGGCAGCCGCCGTCGCCGTCGGGGGCGTGCGCGTCGGCCACGTCGAGGGCGAGTCGCCACAGCAGCGGGTCGGTCACCCCGTCGGGACGGTCAGCCGGCCGGCGGTCGTGGTCGTGCCTGCTCTCGGACATCAGGGCCCTCCTGGTCGTGGTTGCTTCCCCTACTCTTCACCATCCGGGTTCCGGGTAAACCGTTTCCCCAGCCAGACGTTGGCCAGCTCACGTGTCGGAAACCGGGCTGACGGCGTCGGGTCGCCGCTGCCCGACGCGTCGGTTCAGCGGCGGCTGAGCAGCGAGGTGACCCGCATCCGGTCGCTGTGGATCCACACGTCGGAGTACTCGATCGGGCGGCCGTCGTCGAGATAGGTGATCTGCTCCAGGTACAGCAGCGGGAATCCGTCGGGTACCCCGAGCGCGGTGGCGACCCGACCCGACGCGGCGGTCGCGGTGAACGTCCGTCGACCGGTACTGATCTTCAGCCCGTAGTCGTTCTCCAGCAGGCCGAACAGGGACCGGTCGGCCAGGTCGGCCTGGTCGAGACCGGGCGCCAGGTCGGTACGGACGTAGTTGACCAGCCAGGCCACCGGTCCCGCGCCGGTGGCCCGGAGCCGTTCCAGGCGCAGCACCGACTGGCCGGGACGCAGGTCGAGCAGGGCCGCCACCGGAGACGGGGCGGCCATCACCTCGTGCGAGAGCACCTGCGTGGTGACCTGGACGCCCTGCCGGGCGAAGTCCTCCGACAGGGTGGTGAGCTTCTGGGCGATGGACGGCTCGATGGCGGTGGAGGTGACGTAGGTGCCCCGCCCGCGTACCTGCACCAGCAGGCCGTCGCGGATCAGCGTGGCGAGCGCGCGACGCAGCGTACCCCGGGAGATGCCGAGGTCGGTGGCGAGTTCCGGTTCGCTGCGCAGCCGGTAGTGCGGCGGCCATTCGCCCGACAGGATCCGGGCCCGGATCTGCTCCGACACCTGCGCGTGCAGCGGTGCCGGCGCGTCGCGGTCGAGCTGCTCGTTCGGCCCGTTGGGGCTCAACTGGTCGGACATGGCGCCTTCCCGTGGGGGCCGTCGCCCCTCGACCCCGCGACGGTGGCGGATGTCGAGGGGCGACGGACGGTCAGTAGCTCGTGGTGTGCTCGTTGACGTTGTCAGTGACGATAGCCACCCCGGCGCTGGTGCCGAGCAGTACCGCCCCGGCGTGCAGCAGGGACACGGCCTGCGCGAAGGACTTGATCCCACCGGAGGCCTTGACCTGCACCCCCTCGGGGGCGCGGGCCACCAGGTAGGCGATGCTCTCCGGGTTGGCCACCTCGACCGCGCCGCTGCTGGCGTTCTTCAGGAACGCGGCGCCGGCCTCGATGGACAACTCGACGGCCGCCTCCCGTTCGGCCTCGGTGAGCAGCGGAAGTTCGAGCATCACCTTGACCGGTACGCCCGATGCCCGGACGACCCCGGCGATGTCGGACCGGAACGCGTCGTACCGGCCGCTCTTGAGCCAGCCGATCTGCACCCCGATGTCGATCTGGGTGGCGCCGGCCCGGGCCAGGCTCTCCGCCTCGGCGGCCTTGCCGGCGCTGGTGGTCACGCCGACCGTGGGGAAGTCCAGCGCCGAGGCGACCCCGGCACCGGTGCCGCGCAGCACCGCCGCGACCTCGGGTACCCAGGAGCCGGGCACCATGGCGGCGTTGAACCCGTACCGGAGGGTCTCCTCGGCGTGCGCGACGATCCGGTCCCGGGTGATGCCGACGTCGATCAGGGTGTGCTGGATGTAGGGCGCCAACGTCGCGGGGGTGACCTCGGCGTCGGTCAGGAAGGCAGTGCTCACGTTCTTCTCCAAGTGTGCTGGTGCGTCGTGGTGCGGGTTGGTTGCTACATCCGGTCCCGGTAGTAGTCCGGGACGACGACCCCGGGTTCGTCGAACCAGCGCGGCACGTCCACACCGCAGACCAGTCCGACGTTGCCCCACGGGTTGAACGCGCCGGTCCGTACGATCGCCTTGGCCTGGTGGGCCAGTTCGCCGAGCATCTCGGCGTGCGGCCGGGTGGAGAGCTCCACCCCGGGGAAGCGCTGCCCCAGCCAGTCCGCCAGCGGCCGGTTGTGGGTGGTCACGTCCTCCGCCACCACGACGCCCTCGACGATGATCTCGTCGGCGACGAGGTCGAGCACCGTGGTCAGCGTGGGCAGGTCCTCGGCGACGGCCAGGTCGATGCGGTGGGCGGTACGCGGGATCGGGAACCCGGCGTCGACCACCAGCAGCAGGTCGGTGTGGCCGAGGGTGGCGAGCACCCCGGACAGTTCGGCGTTGAGCAGTCCTCGGCGTTTCATGCGTTCTCCTTCATGGTGTGTGCGCCGGTGGCCAGCGCCATGACCTTCTCCTCGGTGGCCTCCGCCGCGGGGACGATCCCGACGAGGCGCCCGGCGGCCAGGACCGCGATCCGGTCGCTGACGGTCAGCAACTCGGGCAGGTCGGAGGAGGAGACGACGATCGCGACACCCGAGTCGGTCAGGTGGTGGAACAACCGGTAGATCTCCGCCTTGGCGCCGACGTCGACGCCCCGGGTGGGTTCGTCGAGCAGCATCAGCCGGGGTTCGATCGACAGCCACCGGGCGAGCAGTGCCTTCTGCTGGTTGCCGCCGGAGAGTTCGGTGATGCCCTGGGCCGTGGTCGACGTCTTCACCCGCAGGTCGCGGGCGCGGGCGTCGGCGTCGCGTCGCAGCGCCCGCCGCCGTAGCAGGCCGAACCGCTGCCGGCGGCCGAGGGTCAGGATGGTGACGTTGTCGGCGACGCTCATCGTCGGCAGGATCCCCTGCTGCCGGCGCTCGCCGGGCAGGTACGCCACCCGGGCCCGGATGGCGTCACGCGGCGCCCGGGTGGTGAACCGTTCGCCGTCGAGCGAGAGTTCCCCGCCGCTGAGCGGGTCGGCGCCGAAGATGCCGCGCAGCAGCTCGACCCGGCCGCTGTCCGGCAGGCCGGCCACCCCGAGCACCTCGCCCGGCGCCACGTCGAGGTCGATGCCGGTGAATCCGGTACCGGAGACGCCCCGCATCCGCAGCCGGGGAACGGTCCCCGCTGTCGGCGCGGGACGGTCCGCCCGGCGGGACTCGGCGGCCAGTTCCCGGCCGACCATCGCCGCCACCACCTCGTCGGGGGTCACCTCGTCGGTGGGCCAGTACCCGACGTGCCGGCCGTCCCGCAGTACGTGGATGTGCTGGGACAGGGCGAACACCTCGGGCATCCGGTGCGAGACGTAGAGCAGCGTGACCCCGTCGGCCTGGAGCGCACGGATCACTCCGAACAGCCGTTCCGACTCCGCCGGGGACAGGATCGAGGTCGGCTCGTCGAGGATGACCAGCCGGGCCTCGCGGGCCAGCGAGCGGGCGATGACCACGAGTTGCTGGGAGGCGGCGTCGAGGTGCCGTACGGTGCCGCGCGGGTCCACGGCGAGGCCGAGCCGGTCCAGCAGTTCGCCGGCCCGCTGGTCCATCCGGCGCCGGTCGGGGAACGGCCGGGACCCGGGTTCGGCACCGAGCATGATGTTCTCGGCGACGGTCCGGTCCTGGGCGAGGGCCAGTTCCTGGGGTACCAGGGCGACCCGGTGCCGGCTGAGCAGGGTGGCCGGGTCGAAACGGCGGACCTGCTCACCGGCCACCTGCACCGTGCCGGTCGTCGGGGAGTCCAGCCCGGCCAGGATCTTCATGAGGGTCGACTTGCCGGCGCCGTTCTCGCCCATCACGGCGGTGAGGCTGCCGGCGGGGACGCTCAGGGTCACGTCCTGCAACGCGCGGACGGCTCCGAAGTGCTTCGACAGACCGGTCACCGCGATGGCGGCGGTCGTCGGAGCGTCGATCGTGGCCGGGCTGGTCATCGGATCAGCCCTCCACCGGCACGCTGGCGACGTTGTCGCGGGTCACGACGAGGGCGCCGGTGTCGACGTCCTTGATCGTGGTGCCGTTCTTCAGGTAGTCGGCCAGCAGCTTGACCGCCTGGTAGCCCTGCTCGGCGGGGCCCTGGCTGATGGTCAGGTCGATCACGTCGGACTTGAGGTACTCGACGGTCTGCGGCTGCACGTCGAACCCGACCGCGTGGATCTTGCCGGCGTTGCCGGACTGCTGGAGCCACTTGGCACCGGCGGTGAAGCTGCAGCAGTCGAGCGAGACCAGGGCGATCGCGTCGCGCTGGGCCGCCATCGTCGACTCGATGGTGTTGTAGGCCGCGCTGGGCTCGTTGCCGGTGTTCACCGGGCCGACGATCTCCAGGCCGGAGTCCTTGAGCCCGGCCTGGAAGCCGGAGAACCGGTCGTTGGACCAGCCGGCGCCGGAGTCGACCGACACCACGACGACCTTGCCCTTCTTGCCGCCCAGTACCCCGAGCAGTTCCTTGGCCAGCGAGGTGCCGGACGCGACGAGATCCTGACCGACGAAGCCCATCTGCTTGGACTCGGGGTTGTTGGTGTTGAACGAGATGATCGGGATGCCGGCGTCGTACGCCTGGGCGATCACCGGCTTGAGGGCGTCGTTGCTGGCCGAGGAGACCGCCAGACCGTGGATCTGCTTCTGGTTGATCAGTGTCTGGAGCTCGGCGACCTGGTCGGCGGCGCTGCCGCCGGTCGGGCCGATCATCTGGGCCTCGACCCCGAGTTCCTTGGCGCCGCGTTCCATGCCCTGGCGGATCGGGACGGCGAAGGCCAGCGACGGGTCGTGGTAGCTGAGCCGGATCTTGAGCGGTCCGCCCTTCTCGACGGCTTCCTTGATGTACCCGGCGAGCTGGAATCCACCGTCACCGGCGGCGGTGGTGTTGGCCGGGGTGACCGCGCCGCAGGCGGCACCGGTCAGCAGGGCGAGGCTGAGGGTCGCGGCGGCCGCGACCCGGCGCCGGAGGGAGAGCGTCATCGGGGTGACTCCTTGTGGG
>NZ_WVUH01000082.1 GCF_017614955.1 Micromonospora echinofusca | reverse complement strand
GGTCGATGAGCGGCCCCACCTCGGTCGACGGGTCCAGCCCGTGTCCGACCCGCAGCCCGCCCAACCGCCCGGCCAGCGCGTCGACGAACCGCTCCGCCACCGACCGCTGCACGTAGAACCGGTTCGCGGCGGTGCACGCCTCACCGACGTTGCGCATCTTCGCCTGCACGGCACCCTCGACCGCCAGGTCGAGGTCGGCGTCGTCGAAGACGACGAACGGCGCGTTGCCCCCCAACTCCATCGACGTACGCAACACCCGCTCGGCGGACTGGGCCAGCAGCATCCGGCCGACCGGGGTCGAACCGGTGAACGACAGCTTGCGCAACCGCTCGTCGGCGAGCAGCGCCGAGGTCACCCGACCCGCCTGCGAGGTGGTCACCACGTTGACCACACCCCGGGGCAGCCCGGCCTCCTCCAGGACCGCCACCAGCGCCAGCATCGACAGCGGCGTCTGCTTGGCCGGCTTGACCACCACCGTGCAGCCCGCCGCCAGCGCCGGCCCGATCTTGCGGGTACCCATCGCCATCGGGAAGTTCCACGGCGTCACCAGCAGACACGGCCCGACCGGCTGACGCATCACGACGACCCGCGAGCCCCCGTTCGGCGCGGGCAGGTAGCCACCGTCGATACGGACGGCCTCCTCGGCGAACCAGCGCAGGAACTCCGCCGCGTAGCTCACCTCGGCCTGGGACTCGGCGAACGCCTTGCCCATCTCCAGGGTCATCAACCGGGCCAGGTCGTCCCGGCGTTCGACGATCAGGTCGAACGCCCGGCGCAGCACCTCACCCCGCTCCCGGGGTGCGGTGGCGGCCCACGCCGACTGGGCGCGGGCGGCGGCGGCCAGGGCGTCGAGTCCGTCGGCCACCGAGGCGTCCGCCACCTCGGCGATCGTCGCCCCGGTCGCCGGGTCCTCCACCGCGAGGACCGCGCCGCTGCGGGCGGCCCTCCATTCACCGTCGACGTACAGGCCCGTGGGGGTCCGCTCGACCACGGCCAACGCCGCGGCCAGGGTCTCGGCGGGTACGGCCATCTGTTGCCTCCTTCACCACGGGCCCACCGCAGGGGCGGGCCAGCGCGGTCGGCGAGTGCCCCTACCGTCTGGAGAAGGCACTCGGAATGTCGATGTCTGCATTGCTGAGCAGGTCGGTGAGCTGCCGGGCCGCCTTCATCACCGACTGGGCGACGGTGTCGATGCGCTCGCGGGTGATCCGGTAGGTGGGCCCACCGATCCACACCGCGTACGGGGTCGTCCCCCGCACGCGCACCGGCGCGGCCACCGACGCCGCCCCGACCTCCAACTCGTCGTAGGCGTAGGCGTAGCCCCGGTCACGGACCACCGTCAGGGAGTCCATGAAGGAGTCCAGGTCGCCCACCTCCGGCGGGGCGTGCTCGGCGAACTCGTCCGCGAAGTCGGCCCGCACCTGGTCCGGGGGCAGCGCGGCCAGCAGGACCTTGCCGGTGGAGGTCGCCCAGACCGGCTGGGTACGTGGCACCGGCTTCATGGTCTGCCCGATCAGCGAGGGCCCCGGCACCTGGGCGACGACCATCACCTTCGGCGCGAGCAGCACGTCGAAACCGGCGGTCTCCCGGGTCTCCTCCGCCAGGTTGCGCAGCACCTCCCGCATGTGGCCGTAGGCCCCGCCGCCGTCGAGCAGACCGCCGACGATGGAGAGCAGACCCAGCGACACCCGGTAGCGCCGGGTCACCGGGTCGAGCGTCAACCAGCTCTCCCGCTCCAGGACCGTGAGCACCCGGTAGCAGGTCGCCTTGGGAATGCCCGCCTCGCGGGCCACCTCGCTGAGCCCGACGCCCTCGGGATGCGCCGCCACGGCCCGCAGGAGCCAGATCGTGCGTCGCACCAGCCCCGCCTCACTGGGCGCCATAGCTACCTCCATCAATCGCGTTCCGGCCGTGGGATACGGCCCATATCTTGGCAGAACTCAGGTGCCGCGACCGGTGCCGAACGGCGGACGTCGTCGCCCGGCACCGGCCGTGCGCCTACTTACCGCCCTCGGTGATCGTCACGGTCTGCGGGGTGTAGGAGGACCCGGTGACGTCGAAACCGTCGGCCTTGAGGGCCTCGTTGGCCCGCTGCGACAGGTCGGTACGGAACGCGTCCTTGTCCGGCGCGGCCTTCAGCACACCCCCGGCGATGGCGATCTCGATGGTCTTGTCCCAGGCCGCCTGGTCCATCATCCCCACGCCGTTGGCCGCCGGCCAGACCAGCTTGTTGATCTCGTTGAGCATCCAGGTCTGGTGCCCCTGGCCCAGCGCGCTGCCGTTGTCGAGCACGATGTCGACGCAACCGGCCAGGTCGTCGCGGCAGAAACCCCAACCCCGGTAGGACGCCTTGAGGAACTTCACCGCCGTCTCCTGGTTGGCCGCCTCGTTCAACCAGTCACCCCGGGCGTAGACGCCGTCCTCCAGACTGGTGTAGCCGGAGTCCTGCAGGTTGATCACCGAGAAGTCCGACGGCTGGTACAGCTGACCGGTCTTCGGGTTCTTGGTCTCCAGCAGCTGGGCGTACTCGTTGTAGGTCTTGGCCTGCGCCGCGTCGATCTCCCGGCGCAACAGCAGCGACATGTCGAACGGTTGCTGGATGATCTCCGCGTCCCGCTTCGGGTCGACACCGGCGCCCTTCATCGCCGCGAAGAGCACCAGTTCGTTGCCGTACCCCCAGCTACCGACCTTCCTGCCCTTGAGGTCGGCCAGGGTCTTGATGCCGGAGTCCGCCCAGGCAACCTGGAGGTACGCACCACGCTGGAAGACCTGCCCGATGTTGACCAGGTCCGCGCCCTGCGCCCGGGTGACCATCGTCTTGGTGACGTGGCTGACCGCGAACTCGGCGTTGCCGGCGGAGAGCACCTGCTGGGGAACGATGTTGACACCACCCTCCTGGATGGTGACGTCGAGGCACTCCTCGGCGTAGTAGCCCTTCTCCTTGGCCGCGTAGTAGCCGGCGAACTGGGCCTGGGCGACCCACTGCAACACGACACGGACCTTGGTGGTGGACGTACAGCTCTTCGCGGCCTCGGCCGCGGATTCGGACGGGGTGTCGGACATGCCGCCACAGGCCGAGGTGGCGAGCAGTGCGGCGGTGAGGGCGATGGCGGCGGGGTGACCCTTGCGAAGGGTCCGCCAGACGAGCAGGGCCATTCTGACTCCCAAGAAGATGGTGTCGACCCCTGACCTACGACTCCCTGTCGTGCAGGGACTCGTGCCAGGGCATCAAGAGGCGTTCCAACAGGGACATGACACCGAACAGCAGAAGTCCGAGCGCGCTGGCCACGGCGATGCCGGCCCAGGCGTACTCGAAGCGGGGCAGGGCCGCCTGGTAGGCGATGTAGACCCCGAGAGCGTTGCTCGGCCCCCCGAAGTACTCGGTCACGATCACACCGATCACCGCGAGCGTGGTACCGAGCTTGAGCGCGTTGAACAGGTACGGCAACGCGTTGGGCAGTCGCAGCATGAGAGCCACCTGTCGTGGCTTGGCCGCGAGCGATTCCATGATCTCCAGGTGCAGGGGTGAGACCTGGAGGAAACCTCTGGTGGTGTTGACCAGGACCGGGAAGAAGACCATCACCGCGGCCACGCCGGCCTTGGACATCAGGTTCGTGACCCCGAACCAGTTGTTGAAGATCGGCGCCAGAGCCACGATCGGCGCGCAGTTGATGATCACGGCCGCGGTCAGCACCGGGGCGGACATACCCGGGAACCGGCTCAGTGCCAGCGCCACGAGCACTCCCGCGACCGCACCCAGCAGCAGACCGAGCAGCACCTCCTGCACGGTGACCACCGACGCCGACATGATGGTGGCGAACTCGGCCTGGAACGCCGAGACGACGGCCACCGGCGCCGGGACGATGAACGACGGGATGTCGAGAACGGTCACCAGCAGCTGCCACGAGCCGAGGATCACCACCGCGGTGACCACGACCGGCAGGGCCCGGCCGAGCACCGACCGGACACCGGACATCGGCGCGGCGCCCCGGACCAGCCGTACCGTGCTCATCGGACCTCCTGCTCGGCCGGCACGCCGTGCAGCGCGGTGCGGACCTCGGTGACCTTGGCGAAGAACGCCTCGGTGGTCCGGGTCGCCGCGGTACGCGGATACGGCAGGTCGACGTCGATGCTCGCCGCGATGCGGCCGGGCCGGGCCGACATGACCACGATCCGCGAGGACAGGAAGACCGCCTCGGAAATGCTGTGCGTCACGAACACGACGGTGGTCCGGGTGTCGGACCAGATCCGCAGCAGCTCGCCCTGCAACCGCTCACGGTTCATCTCGTCGAGTGCCCCGAGCGGCTCGTCCATGAACAGGATCTCGGGGTCGGCCGAGAGCGCGCGGGCGATGGCGACCCGCTGCTGCATACCGCCGGAGAGCTGCCAGGGCAGGTGCCGGGAGAAGTCGGTGAGCCGGACCAGTTCCAGCATCTCCTGGGCCTTCGCCCGACGGGTCTGCTTGTCCACCCCGGCCACCTGCAACGGCAGTTCCACGTTGCGCTGCACGGTGCGCCACTCGAACAGGCCGGCCTGCTGGAAGACCATGCCGTAGTCCCGGTCGGTGCGGGCGGCCCGGGGGGTCTTGCCGTTGAGGGACACCGTGCCGCTGGTCGGCTCGGTCAGGTCGGCCAGGATGCGCAGCAGGGTGCTCTTGCCACAGCCACTCGGACCGAGCAGCGACACGAACTCGCCCCGGTCGATCGTCAGATCGATGTCCCGCAGCGCCGTCACCGAGCGGTTCCCGCCGGTGAACTCCTTGTTGACTCCTCGTACGGCGATGATCGCGGCCTCAGACATCTGCATCTCTCCGGGTGGGGGTGGCGGGGGACGGGACGTTCACCGGGTCTGCCGGTGCCGCAGCGCCAGGCGCTCGACGAGGGCGAGGGCCTGCACGAAGACGATGCCGGCGGCAGCCGCGACCAGCACGGCGGCGTAGAGCTTCTCCGGCCCGTTGGAGTAGTAGTAGGCGAAGGTGAGGATCGCCCGGCCGATGCCCCGGCCGGTGCCTGCGGACAGTTCGCCGACGATGGCGCCGACCACGCTCGCGGTGGCGGCGAGCCGGAGCCCGGCGAAGACGAAGGGCAGCGCCGCCGGGACGCGGAGCCAGCCGAGCACCTGACGGCGGTTCGCGCCGACGCTGCGCATGAAGTCCAGCTGGACCTTCGGCGGGGACTGGAGCCCGCGCAGCGCGTTGATGGTGACCGGGAAGAAGGCGAGGTAGGCGGCGATGCCGGTGACGGCCACCCAGGGTGGCGCGCCGGCCTGACCGCCCCAGATCACGATCATCGGTGCGATCGCCACCAGCGGCACGGTCTGGGACGCGACCAGCCAGGGCATCAACCCCTTGCTGAGCGGGACCAGATGCAGGAAGAGCACGGCCAGCAGCAGGCCGAGCGACGATCCGGCCAGCAGCCCGTAGAACGCCTCACGCAGCGTCACACCGGTCTCGCCGAGCAGGTAACTGCCCAGTGTCGTCGGGTCACTGCGGCGGGCCGGCTCGACCAGCGCGCCGAGGATCGACCAGACGTGGGGCATCGACATGTCGTCGGTGGCGACCGGAAATCCGATCCGGGTACCGGGCAGCACGTCGTCGAAGGCGCGTCCGAGGGCCTTGTAGCCCTCCCAGATGCCGGCGAGCGCGGCGACGACCAGCCCGGCCCCGGCGGCGTTCCATACCCGTTTCCCGATGGCCGACCCGCGTCGGGGTCGGCGGACTGTGGCGGGGTCCGCCGGCCCGGCCTCGCTGGCCACCGCAGTGGCGGCGGTGTTTGTCACGGTCATGCAGGCACTCCGAATCCTTCGGAAGCGTCGTCTGGCGATGGGTCCGTCGGCAGCCGCCGATCGGATCACTCAGTGAACTGGTGGTTCACCATAGGAGCGGGTTCGCGCCCACGTCAACGGTCTGCCGGACACAACCACGGCCCGGCCCCGACCCGGTGACACCCCGTACCACCTGCGGATATGGCAATCCGAACCAAGAGCCTTCGGTGCCACCCGCACCGGGAGGCATCCGTACGAGCCGGACGCGCCGCCGGTCGCCGCCCGTCGGCCGCCGCCGTCCGGGGCGGCGGTCTGGAGCGGTCGCATCCAGGAAGCACAATCTTAAGATAATTAAGATCAACATCTAGAAAGTTGAAGCATCGCTCGGTATAACTTGGATATGACAGAGCAGGCTATGGACTGGCAGGAACTCACGAACCTGACCCGAGGCCAACCGTTCGTCGTCGAACGGGTACGTCTGACCGGCAGCCGCGTCGCGATCGAAGGGGAGTTCGAGCTACCGCAACTGGCTCAGCTCACCCTTGAGGACCAGGTCTTCGTCACCGCGTTCGTGCGGTGCCACGGCTCGATCAAGGAGATGGAGCGGATCTTCGGGGTGAGCTACCCGACGATCAAGTCACGGCTGAACCGGATCGGGCAGGCGCTCACCTTCGTCGAGACCGATCCGGCACCGTCACGGGCCGACGTCATCGACCGGTTGCGCCGTGGCGAGATCACCGCGCAGCAGGCGCTGTCCGCATTGGAGGACACGCCGTGATGCCGCAGCTGCTGACTGTGCGGGTCGAGCGCCCGGACGGCCGTCCCGTCCGGGTCCGGGTCCCGGTGCTCCCCGTGATCGTCGTGCTCTCACCGGTCGTGGTCCTGGTCGCACTGGTCGCGGCCGTGGCCTGCCTCGTGCACCGGGTCAGTGTCGTGCGGGCATTCGGCACCGGTTGGCGCATCGTGTCCGCGTTGCCCGGCACCCGGGTCGACATCGCGCAGGGCCGTACGGCTGTGCTCGTAGCTATCCGATAGACAGGAGAGGTTCCGATGAACGAACAGCGCAAGGACATTCTCGACATGCTGGCCGAGGGCCGGATCACCGTGGTGGAGGCCGAGCGGCTCATCGTCGCGCTCGAACGGAACCAGCCGCCGACGGCGCCGGGCCCCGACGCCCGGCCGAAAGGCACCGCGAAGTACCTGCGGGTGGTGGTGGACGCCGTCGAGGACGGCGAGCCGGCGCGGGTCAACGTGCGGGTGCCGCTGCAACTGCTGCGGGCCGGAGTGCGGCTGGCGGCCCTGATCCCACCGCAGGCACTGGGAAAGGTCAACGCCGAACTGAACAAGTCAGGCATGCCATTCGACCTCACGCAGCTCAAGCCCGAACAACTCGAGGCACTCGTGGATCACCTCGACGAGATGACCGTGGAGGTCGATCAACCCGATGCCACAGTGCGGGTCTTCTGCGAGTAGAAGCGGCACTTCTCACACGTTTCGTCGGAGCTCGTTCGCCATAGACTTCCGACAATGACGGGAAAGACCCCGGCCCGGCGCGTCACCGGTCCCACGCCCGTCGACCATTCCCGCCAGGACCATGGCTGCGCGTCGGTCGACGGGCCGACATGAGCCGATGGTCGACGATCTCGCCGATTCCCCCGGCCGGTGATCTGCGCACCCTCTCCTGGGCGACCCTGACGAACACGCTCGGAAGCGGCCTGTGGCTCGCCGGCTCGGCGCTCTACCTCACCCGTGGCGTCGGACTCTCCGCCCCGGCGGTCGGGGTGGCCCTCACCGTCGGCGCCCTGGTCGGGCTGACCGCCAGCCTGCCCTTCGGGAGACTCGCCGACCGGTACGACCCCCGCACCCTGCGCGCCGCCCTGCAGATCACGCAGGCCGCTGTCGCCGCCGCGTACCTGCTGGTCGGTTCGGTGACCACCCTGATCGTGGTCGCCGTACTCGACGCCCTGCTGACCGCCGGGAACCTGGCGGTCCGGGCGGCGCTCGTCGCAGTCGTCGCCGGACCGCGTGACCGGGTGACCGCCTTCGCCACCCTGCGCGCGGTGGCGAACCTCGGCATCGGCGTCGGTGCCGCAGCGGCCGGGGTCGCGCTGACGGTCGACACGCTGCTCGCGTACCAGTTCCTGGTGATCGGCAACGCGTCGACCTACGCGATCTCGGCGCTGCTCGTCCTGCGCCTACCGAGAACGTCACGACCGTCGACCCTCACGACGCCACGACGGAGCCTGCTCGGGCCCGCCCTGCGGGACCTACCGTTCCTCGCGGTCAGTACCGCCTCGGCGGTGCTCACGCTGCACCATGTGGTACTCACCTTGATCATCCCGCTGTGGGTGGTCTCCCACACGAGCGCACCGGCCGGCGTGGTGTCCGCGATCCTCGTGACCAACACCGTCCTCACCGTGCTGCTCGCCGTCCGGCTGAGCCGGGCCGTGGACACCGCGACCACAGCCGCCCGGACGGTACGCCGCGCGGGCCTGGTCCTGGCCGTGGCGATGCTGCTCTACGCCACCAGCGGGCACCTGCCGGCCGTGGCGGCAACGGCACTGCTGCTGCTCACCACCGTGGTCTACACCATCGGCGACCTCTGGCACTCGGTCAGCGGCGCCCGACTCGCCTACGACCTGGCCGACCCCGACGCCATCGGCGAGTACCAGGGCGTCGACCAGTTGCTCAGCGGCACCGTCCGCGCCGCAGGACCAGCCCTGCTGACCCTGCTGATCCTCACCGGGGGAGTGGCCGGATGGGCCGCGACCGCCGCGCTCCTGGCGGTTGCCGGCCTGCTCACCCCACGCATCGCCGCGTGGGCGCTCCGCACGCGACGGCCAGCCGCCCCGGCCTCGGCGTCGCGCAGGTGCTGACGGCTTCCCGGGCGGCGCCGACCTGGCACGGTACTCGATCCGGGGCGCGGGCCCGGGCAGATCACCGGTCACCTTCGGTCCCTGGACGTCGACGCGACGGGAACCGACCGGTGTCCGAGTTCATCGACCGGGCACAGGCGGCCCACCGGAGGCAAGGCGCCGGTCGCCGCCTCCGATGTCTCGGGTCGACGCCGTGCCCCGCGTTCATCGTCTTGTCCAGCGGGCCGAGCGCGTTGCGCATCCAGCCGCGCAACTCGTACCCGTGTGCTGCTCCTTCGCCAGCACGGCCCGCACCACGTCCCGCCCCAGGCGCATCCCTCCGTGGCGGTTCGGGACCCGGTGCTGGTGTGGTGACGAGCCGGTTCGGTTCGCCCGCGACCTTTCTGCCCACCTGCTTTGCCCTGGTTCGTCGCCTGTGACCCGCAGCCGGAGGGTTGCCCATTGAGAAAACGTCGAAATTCGTCGTTCTAGAGCTTCTGTGCGACGAGTTTCTAAGATCTATAGACAAGAAGTGGCGCTCCTCGTAGAGTCCGAGCATCTTCCGATGATCCTGGAGATGATGTGAACACTGCCGCCACGGAACGCCCCGTCCCCTCGGCGACCGAGCTGCACGCCGCCGCCACCGTGGTGGACGGAAGCACGGTCATCGAGCTCAGCGACGCCCACCTCGACCGGATCCGGCGCGGAGGCGTCACCGCCGTCAACCACACGGTCACCAGGCCGTACGCAGACACCGTCACCGCCCTGCGGGAGGTCAACCACTGCCGCCGGTGGATCGACGAACACGCCGACGACGTGCTGCTCGCGCTGACCGTCGCGGACATCGAGCGGGCCAAGACCGAGGGCAAGGAAGCCGTCATCCTCGGCCCACAGGACACCGAGATGATCGGAGTCGACCTCGACCTGCTCGGCACCTTCCACGACCTCGGCGTGCGCATCCTCCAGCTGACCTACCAGCGGCAGAACCTGCTCGGCGCCGGCTGCGGGGAGGAGACCGACTCGGGGCTGACCCACAAGGGCCGCACCTTCGTCCGGGCGATGAACGAACTGGGCATCCTGGTCGACGTCTCGCACTGCGGCGAGCGCACCGGCCTGGACGCGATGGACACCTCCGACAAGCCGGTGGTCGTCACCCACTCGTTCTGCGACGCCCTGTCGCCGCACATCCGGGCCAAGTCCGACACCTTCCTGCGCCGCCTCGGCGCGCAGGGCGGCGTACTGGGCATCACCACTCTGTCAGGGTTCCTCTACTACCCGGACGCCCCGACCCGGCGTCCCGATCTGACCCGCTTCGTGGAACACGTCAACCGCGTGGTGGAGGTGATCGGCGTCGACCACGTCGCCATCGCCACCGACTACGACGAGACGTGGACCGAGGCGATGCGCGCCGCGCAGCTGAAGGACAAGGAGCAGCAGAACCTCCTCGGCGACTTCGGATGGAACGAACGCCGGGCGATCGGCATGGACGACGCCTCGCAGTTCCCCAACTTCACCGAGGCGCTCCTCGCCGGCGGCTTCTCGCCCGACGACGTGGTCAAGATCCTCGGCGGCAACTGGCTTCGGGTCTATGGGGAGGCGTGGAAGCCAACCGCGCGGTAAGCGCTGATCGTGACACCAGCCAAGGAGACCCATGCGAACCCGATTTCTGACCACACTGCTGGCGTTGGGCGTCGTGTCGACGCTCGCCGCCGGCTGCGGAGGTGGTGAGCCGCCGTCCAACGACGCCGGCGAGAACACCAACAACGGCCTGAGCAGCAACGTCCGCCTGGAGGACGAGGCACAGCCGGCGGGTAGCCCGAAATCCGGCGGACGGCTGCGGATCATGATCCGGCTGGACGCCAACGAACTGGACCCGCACAAGATGTCGGAGACCTCGGCCTTCGTCATCAACGAACAGATCTACGAGTCGCTGGTGCAGTCGTACCGGGGCGAGATCAAACCAGCGATCGCCGAGTCCTGGCAGCAGAGCGCCGAAGGACTGAAGCTCACCTTCACGCTCCGCGACAACGCCTACTTCCACAGCGGACGCAAGGTGACCGCGGCGGACGTCAAGTACTCGATCGAGCGGATCAAGAACCCGGAGACCCGGGCCCCGCGAGCCCGCAGCTACGAGGGCATCGCCACGGTCGAGGCCCGCGACGAGCGGACCGTCGAGATCACCCTGGCCAAGCCGAACGCGGCCATCCTGACCCTGCTCTCCACCGCCGCGTCCTCGATCGTGGACCGGACGGTGGCCGAGGCGGGCGGCCTCAACGGCACCGTCGACGGCGGCAGCGGCCCGTTCAAGCTGGCCTCCCGGGTCGCCGGCCAGGCGATCAAGCTCGACAAGCACGACAAGTACTGGGAACAGGGCGTCCCCTACCTCGACGGGGTCGACTTCACCTTCAACCCGGACGACAACGCGCGCGCCGCCGCGATCCGCAGCGGCACGGTCGACTTCCTCTGGCGTCCCGCGCCCGAGTTCATCGACGCACTCAAGCGCGACGAGAAGCTCAAGTGGTACGGCGGCTCCGGATCGCTCTCGCTGCACCTGCGGCTCAACACCTCCAAGGCCCCGTACGACAACCCCAAGGTCCGGCAGGCGATCTTCCTGGCACTCGACCGTCAGGAGATCCTCAACGTGGCCAACTCCGGCTTCGGCACCGCGCTCAACGCCGGCTACCTGCCCCCGGACCGGTTCGGCGCGCTGACCGAGCCGGTGTACGGCAAGCCCGACATCGAGAAGGCCAAGGCACTGCTGGCCGAGGCCGGCCTCCCGAACGGCTTCGAGGCGAAACTCATGGTGATCGCCACGTCGGCGTTCCAGGTGCGCTCCGCCGAGGTGGAGCAGCAGCAACTCGCCAAGATCGGCATCAAGGTGACCATCGAGTCGGTGGAGTCCACCATCGCCGACACCAAGACCAAGTCCGCCGACTTCGACATGTACCAGTCCGGCTTCGGACTGACCTACGACCCGGACGAGCGGTTCACCGCGAGCTTCCTCAAGGGCGGCGGGCTGAACTACGGCGGCTGGAGCGACCCGGAGTACGAGAACCTGGTCGTGCAGGCCCGCTCCGAGATGGACAAGGGCAAGCGCGCCGCGCTCTACCAGCAGGCCGAGAAGATCCTGGCCGAACGGGGCCCGGTGGCGATGACCTTCCTGAACGCCGACTTCGACGTGCTGCAGAAGGACGTCATGGGCTACCGGGGCGACCCGACCCCGACGTACCGGTTCTACAAGAACATCTGGCTCGACCGGTGAGCCGTGGCGGGGGCGCCGGTCCTGCCGGCGCCCCCGCCACCTCCGTGACGAAAGGCACCTGATGACCTCCGTACCGTTGGACCACCGCTATGTCATCGCCGCCCGGCTCAAGGGCTACCTCAACCAGCACGCCGAGGCCGTGGCCCTGCTCACCGAGGCGCTCGAACGGGAGCCGAACAGCCCACGCCTGCTGCGGTTCCGGGGACACCGGCGGATCTCGATCGGCGACTACCCGGGGGCGATCGCGGACCTGCGGGCCGCCGCCGACCAGCTCGACGACGTCGAGGACGAGTACGAGATGTACCAGCCGGAGGTCGAGAAGGACGTCGTCCACCTGATCCTCGGCCGGGACGAGCAGGTACGGCCGCAGCACCTCACCGACACCATGGCCGCACAGGACCCGCAGGCCCTGGCCCGCTACCACACCACCCTGCACACCTCCGTCTGGTACCACCTCGGTGTCGCCCAGTACCTCAGCGGCGACTTCGAGGGCTGCCTGCCCAGCTTCCGGGCGGCCGAACAGTCATCCCGGCACCAGGAGGGCCTGGTGGCGTCGCAGGACTGGCAGTACATGGCACTGCGCCGGCTCGGCCGGCCGGCGGAGGCCGAACAGGTGCTCGACCGGTTCCGCGCGGTCGACCTCGTCCCCGACGACCACCTGGTCGGGTACGAGGGCCGGATGCGGCTCTACACCGGCGAGATCACCCCGGAACAACTGTGGGCGATGTGCGACGGCAACGGCCTGCGCACCGTCACCCAGGGCTACGGCCTGGGCAACTGGCACTACTACAACGGCGACGTCGACCAGGCCCGGGCGGTCTTCGACGGGGTACTGGCGACCGGCGTCACCCACGCCTTCGCCTACCTGGCGGTCAGGGCGGAGTACGCCCGCAACCCGGACTTCGCGAACACGGCAACGACAGAGGGGAACTGAACGACATGGCGATCATCCGCGCCGAGATCGGCAAGCGTGACCAGGAGACCAAGGAGGCGATCATCGCCGAGCTGACCGACGTGCTGGTCAAGTACGGCTCGCCACGCGAGAACACCCACGTCCTGCTCTACGAGGTCTCGTACGACAACTGGGCCAAGGGCGGGGTCACCTACAACAACCGGAAGCGTGCGCAGGAGTCCGCATGACCGCCGACGGTGGGGGACCGCACGTCCTGCTCACCCCGAACCTGGCCGAACTGCTGCCACAGCTGCGCGAACGGTACCCGCACTGCCGGTTCACCCCCGTCCCGGACGACGAGCCGGTCCGCGAGGAGTGGCTCGACGCCGAGGTGATCCTGCGCAGCGCGATGAACGAGGACACCTTCGACGCGCTGCTGAGCAAGTGCGACCGGCTGCGCTGGGTCCAGATCACCGCCGCCGGCTTCGACTGGGTCGGCGGCGACATCATGCGCCGCCGCCTCGACGAGGGGCTGCTGTACACCCGTTCCCCCAACTCCTACAACGTCCCGATCGCCGAGTACGTCATCGGCGCGGTACTGATGCACGCACGGGCGTTCCCCGCGTTGCGCGCGGCGCAGGAGCGCCGGGAGTGGATCCGGATCGTGGCCCGGGACGTCATCGGCAGCACCCTGCTGGTCTTCGGCACCGGCGGCATCGGCCGTGAGGTGGCCTGGCGGGCCCGGGCCCTGGGCGCCACCGTGATCGGCGTCAACCGCACCGGCACGCCCGCCGAGGACTTCGACCGGGTGGTGGCGTACGGGGAGCACCTCGCGCTGCTGCCCGGCGCCGACGCCGTGGTGCTGGCCATGCCGCTGACCACGGAGAACCAGTACTTCTTCGACACCGCGCACTTCGCGGCGATGCGGGAGACCGCGGTGCTGGTCAACGTCGGGCGGGGTGCGCTGATCGTGGAGGACGCCCTCGTCGACGCCATGCACCGGGGCCGCATCGCCGCCGCCGTGCTCGACGTCTTCGAGCAGGAGCCGCTGCCCCCGGAGCACCGGTTGTGGGGGCTGCCCCGCACGACGATCACCCCGCACACGTCGTTCCGGGGGGACGGCAACCTGCAACGGCTCTACGTCGACTTCTGCGCCAACTTCGACCGGTACCTGGCAGGTGAGCAACTGCTCGGCACCAAGCGCCAACCCGACCTCGGCTACTGACCGACCGGACCGGCGACGGCCCACCCGCACCGCGGGTGGGCCGTCGCCGGTCGTGGGTGTGGGACTCGCCGGTGCCCGCCCTCACCGTCGGCGGGCGGCGGCGAGGATGTCGTGCTCCCGCAGGAGTACCTGGTCGGCTGCGGGACCCAGCGGGACGTAGCTGTCGACGCTGGTGACGCGGGTGATCCGGCCGCTGAACCCGGCGTCGACCAGGGCGGCCACCACCGCCTCGGAAACCCCGCCACTGTGGCGGGTCTCGTCGACCACCAGGACCCGGGACACCCCGTCGAGCGCCGCGCACAGGCTCGCGGCCGGTAGCGGCGCGAGCCACTGCAGGTCGACCACCCGGGCGTCGGTACCCTCCCGGGCCAGGATCTCGGCTACCCGCAGGCTCATCGGGACGCCGTTGCCGAAGGTGACCATGGCCAGGTCGGTGCCGTCGCGGACGGTGCGCACCCGGCCCAGTGGGGTCTCGGTCGTGGGCCAGCGCGCCGGCTCGTCGTAGGGGGCGAGCCACTGGCCGTCGCCGTCGGTGTGCAGGTCACGGGTGTGGTAGAGGGCGATCGGCTCCAGGAACACGCAGACCCGGCCCTCCTGTTCGGCCAGGGCCAGGCACTGCCGCAGCAGGGCCGGGGCGGTGGCCGGGTGTGACGCGACGGCCAGGGCCAGACCGGGGATGTCCCGCAGCACCGCCACCGAGTTGTCGTTGTGGAAGTGTCCGCCGAACCCCTTCTGGTAGGCCAGGCCGGCGATCCGGACGACCATGCCGTTGGCGTACTGCCCGGCGGAGAAGAAGCGCAGCGAGGCGGCCTCACCGCGCAGCTGGTCCTCGGCGTTGTGCAGGTAGGCGAGGTACTGGATCTCCGGGATCGGCAGCGTACCGGCCAGCGCCCCGCCGAGCGCCACCCCGAGGATGGTCTGCTCGTCGAGGAGGGTGTCGAAGACCCGGTTGGATCCGAATGCCCTGCGCAGCCCCCGGGTGACGCCGTAGACGCCGCCCTTGCGTGCCACGTCCTCGCCGAAGACCCGGGCCTGCGGCCAGGTCAGCAGCGCGTCGTGCAGGGCGGCGTTGATCGACTGGGCGAGGGTGAGCGGGCCCCGGGTCTCGGGGGGCCGGCCGCCGAACACCCGTTCCCGGCCGGCGGCGGGCCGGGCGGCGGCGGCGCTGACCTCGGCCACCCGGCGGGCGGTCAGCGGCTCGGTCACCGCCGCCGGGCTGTCCAGCCGCCCGATCCGGCCCCGCATCGACGCGGCCTGCTCCATCACCAGCTTGCGGGCGTGCTGGTAGCGGGCGAGGGTTTCGGCCGGGCCGAGGATGCCGCGTCGGGCCAGCACGGCCGCCGTCGCCAGGACCGGGTCGTGGGCGTAGTCGGCGAGGATCTCCGCCTGGCTGCGGTAGGCGAGTTCGGCGTCGGAGCCGGCGTGGCCCATGAACCGTACGGTGCCCAGGTGCAGCACGGCGGGCCGACGCAGGGTCCGCACCTGATGTGCCACGTCGGCTGCGGTGGTCAGCAGGCCGGCGGGGTCGGTGCCGTCGGCGTACGCGTAGTCGACGGCGGGCAGCGCGGACAGCATCCGCCGGACCCAGCCGCGCGGCGAGCGGGTGCTGATACCGATGCCGTTGTCCTCGCAGACGAACAGCACCGGCACCGGGACGCCCTGGTGGGCGGTGTAGCCGACGGCGTTCAGCGCGCCGGCCGCCGTGGAGTGGTTGGCGGAGGCGTCACCGAAGCTGCACACCACCACGGCGTCGGCCGGGTACCCGGTGTCGGTGCCGTCCCGGTCCAACGCGAACGCCAGGCCCATGGCCCGGGGCAGGTGTGAGGCGATCGTCGAGGTCTGCGGGATGATGTTCAGCGCCCGGTGGCCGAAGACCTTGTGCCGGCCGCCGGAGATCGGGTCGTCCCGGGAGGCGGCGGCGGAGTGCAGGACGTCCGCGATCGGTGTCGACCCGGGGACCTGAGCGGCGCGGGCGCAGTAGAACGCGCCGGACCGGTAGTGCAGCAGGGCGGGGTCGGTCGGGCGGACCGCAGCCGCCACCGCCGCGTTGCCCTCGTGCCCTGCCGAACTGATGGTGTAGTAGCCCTCACCGAAGCTGCGCAGCCACCTGGCGGCCAGGTCGAGTTGCCGACTGGTGAGCTGGGCGTCGAGGAGTTCCAGCGCCCGCTCGCCGGTGAGCGTGCTCCCCTCCCGGACCGGGTCGGTCGGGACCCGCCGGTGGGTGGCGGCAGCCAGGCCGGCCACCGCCTCACGGAACCGTTCGTCGAGATCTTGCGGGGTGGTCACGACGGACAGCATTACCGACAGGTGCCGGTCACGACCACTCAGACACGGTCTCGGACCGGTGCCCGTCCCGGACATCAGTCCTGGTCATCACGCTCGGGGCGGGCTTCGTCGGAAATTTTCCAGACCAGCTCGCGGAGAATGCCCAACTCGGCGTCGGTCAGCGCGCCGAACAGTCGCGAGTCCGACATCACCCGGTCGACCTCCGCCCGGACCCGGCACCCCTCCTCGGTCACCACCAGCGTCTTGAGCCGGCGATCGGTCGGGTCGACCTGCCGGCGTACCAGACCGGCCTGTTCCAGCTTGTCGACCAGGGCGGTGATGTTGGAACGGTCGCACCGGAGCTGCTCGGCGAGGTCCCGGGCGGGCATCGGCCGGTCGGGGTCGAGCCGGTGCAGCGCCCGGGCGGTCGCCGGGGTCAGCCCGAGGCCGGTGAGGTCCGCATCCTGCCGGTGGCGGAGCACGGCCGCGACGTGCATCATGCGGCGCACCGTCTCACCGGCGAGCGTGCCCCGATCGGCGGCACGACCGGCCCGCCCGCTGAACGCCGGCCCCCCGGTCGACGTTGACAGGTACGCCATGGGTGCATCATACGTACACCTCAACAGTGGAGCACCTCCACCATCCGCCGAGCAGTAAGGAAGGGCCCCCTGTTAACGCTTTCGGTAGAGGAAGGGCCCCTTGTTAACACCTGACGCCAGGGCAGCCCTCCGGATGGGCGTCAGCCCGTCGGCCGGCGCCGGCACCAACGCCGGTGACGGTTCCCACACGGCACGGGGCAGAGGTACCCGGAACGGTTGACCGACGGCCTTCCGAGCCGAGCGTGTGGGGTGCAGCGGCGGGCGGGGTGGCGGCAGCGCCACCGGCCGGCCGTACCGATCGGGTCGGGTCGAATCGGCGTAGGTCCGGTGTCCGGCTCTCTCCTGCATGAAGGCCAGCCCTCTCCGGCGTTAAGAAGGGCCCCTTCCTATACCGAATCCGTTAACAGGGGGCCCTTCCTTACACCTACTCGCGCCAGCCGGTCAGCTCGACGCCCTTGGCGATCTCGACCCGGAAGCCCATGGTGATCTCACCGCTCTCTCCCGGCCCGAGGCGCAGCCGCCAGGTCAGTTCCCCCAGCTCGGTACGCTCGACCGGCGGCGGGACGAGGCCGGTCTCCCGGACGACCACCCCCTCGTCACGGGACACCGGCAGTTGGTCGCGTACCTCGACTGTCGCCGGTCGGGGCGTGTGGTTGGCGACGGTGATCCGGTATTCCATCTCGCGGCGGCGGGTGGAGCCGAGCGTGGCCTTGGTGTCGGAGCGCCGGTTCAGTTTCCGTTCCACCCGGACCCGGTCGTCCACCCCGAGCGCCAGTTCGGTCTCCTCGCCGGGTGCCCAGGTCTTCAGTCGGGTGGCGGCGACGAAGTCGGCGCCGTGGAACACCGCCGCCGGGCCGGGGAGCAGCGTGTGCACCGACGTGTTGCGCACGGTGGCGCGCAGGTGCGCCTCGGCTGCGCGGACCGGCGCGGTCACGTGGTCCAGTCTGGTCGGCAGTTCCAGTACGGCGATGGTGGCCCGGTGTGCGCTGCCGTCGGCCGGTACCGCGACCGGCCGGGCCGGACGGTAGGTGGCGGCGCTGATCCCCTGCTCGACCTCGGCGACGCTCTGCTGCACCTTGGGCTTCGGGCGCGGCGCGGCGGACCGGGCGACACCGCCGCCGGCGGCGGCCGGGGCCGCACCGGGCGCCGGGGGCGGCGGCAGTCCGGCGAACGCCGCCGGCATGGCCACCGGCGGCGGTACCGGCCGGACCCGGTCGAGGTACCAGGGCGACAGCTCGGGTACGCCGGTCGCCGCCGCCGGCCGGGCGGTGGAGAGCTGGAGCTGGCACTCCGGCCAGTCCTCCCCGGTGTCCTGGCTGACCAGGCCGAACCAGGTGACGGTCATGGTGTCGTCGACCAGCCGCAGGTCGTAGGAGGGCTGCCAACGCGCCCCGTCGACCAGGTAGGTGAGTTCCAGGTCCAGGTCGGCTTCGTCGGCGTCCACCGAGACGGTGACCTCGGCGGCCAGCCGGTCCGGTTCCCGCTTGCCGTTCGCGGCGGCGAGGTGCCGCTCGACCACCGCGAGTTCCTCGGTCAGTTCGGTCCGCCGCCGGGTCAGGCCACGGCGACGGCTGCGGGAGTCGGCGAGCTGACCGGCCACCGAGTCGGTGAAGGTGGCCACGTCGGTGGGGGCCGCGTCGCCGGAGGCCAGCGCGCGGGCGTACGTGCCACCGGCCCGTTCGGCCAGGCGGGTGAGGAACTCCCCCCGCTGTTCCTCGATCTCGTACGCGTCGTCGACCTCGGTCAGTTCGTCGGCCAGTTCGCGGCGCCGCTGTTCCAGGCCGCTGACCTGCCCGTCGGTGCTGCGGGGCTGCCGCCAGACGGTCACGTCCACGCCGAGTACGGTCGCCGCGCCCCGGCCGCCGACCCGGATCGAGTCCCGCCGTAGGCCCAGCGGGAGCGGCGCGATGCGTACCCGGTGCTCACCGGCGGTCAACCGGGTGCTGCCCCGGCGGGTGATCCGGGCCCGGTCCGGGTAGACGGTGACTCCGGCGATGGGTGCTTCGATCTCCACTGCGTTCACGGCGGCGAGGGTAGTCGGGCCGCGCCCGTGTCCGGGACGCTCCGGACCGGGCGTGTTAACAAGGGGCCCTTCCTCTACCGGAAACGTTAATAGGGGGCCCTTCCTTACCGGAAGGAGAAGCGGACCTGGCGGGTCGGGTTGTCGCCGTTCGGGTCGACGAGGCAGATCGACTGCCAGGTACCGAGGGCCAACTTCCCGTCGATCACCGGCACGGTGGCGTACGGCGGCAGGAAGGCGGGCAGCACGTGGTCGCGTCCGTGTCCCGGGGAGCCGTGCCGGTGCCGCCACCGGTCGTCGGTGGGCAGCAGGTCGTCGATGGCGCGGAGCAGGTCGTCGTCCGAGCCGGCGCCGGTCTCGATGATCGCCAGTCCGGCGGTGGCGTGCGGTACGAAGACGTGCAGCAGCCCGTCGCCCTGCCCGGTGACGAACCGTTCGGCCTCCCGGGTGATGTCCCGGACGGTGGGTCGGGAGCCGGTCCGGACGGTGATGACCTCAGTACGCATGGGGTCAGTGTGCCGCAGCCCGGTGGCGTCGGGCGGTCACCGCCCGGCCGGGAGTCGTCGCCCCGGCCGGCCGGACGGGCCTCGACCGGCGGGCGGACGGGCTTCACCAGCCGCCGCCACCGCTGTCCCCGCCGCCGGAGTATCCGCCACCGCTGTCCGAGGACCCTCCGGAGGATCCGCCCGACCAGCCGCCGGAGCCGCTGTCCGACCAGCCGCCGGAGGAACCGTCCGAGCCGCTGCCGGAGCCGCCGTCCCCACCGCCGCCGGAGCGGTTGCGGTCGTCGTCGGACCAGTACTGGCCGGTCGAGTGGTCGCGTCCTGCCGTGCCGACCCCCACCGCGCCGGTCGGACCGCTGTGGGTGGGATGGTGCCGCTGCTGCGGGGCCCGCCGTCGACCGCCGCCGGTCGGCGGGCGGGAGGTGGACGGCCGGGTCACCCGGACCACGCCCCGGGCGTAGCGCAGCTCGCGGGGCAGCCGGACCAGTCCGGTGACCAGGAGTGCGCAGCCCACCAGCCCGACCACGACCGCCCACTCGGCGGTCAACCAGGTGGTCGCGAGCACGATCGCGGCCACGCCGACCAGCATCTTGACCAGTGTCTCCAGCAGGGGAGCCCATCGCCGTCGCATGCCGCCGAGGGTAGGTGGGGCCGGCAATCGTCGGCAGCCGATGACCCGGCGGGCGCGGCGACAGAAAGTTACCCACCGGTACCTGTGTCGAGCGTCGCGTCTGAGGGAGCTAAAGGTGACGTGGCCCGGTCCGAGGGGGCAGGATGACCCAAGAGACCTATCCCACACACACAACCGAGGGAACGCCTGTGGCTACGGAACGCAAGCGCCCGGTGATCACCGCCGGCCTGCCGAGCCAGCTTCCGGACATCGACCCTGAAGAAACCAGCGAATGGGTCGAGTCGCTCGACGGTGTCATCGACGAGCGTGGTACGAAGCGTGCCCGTTACGTCATGCTGCGCCTGCTGGAGCGGGCCCGCGAGCGCCAGGTCGGGGTGCCGTCGCTGACGACCACCGACTACATCAACACCATCCCGCCGGAGCGCGAACCGTGGTTCCCCGGCGACGAGCACATCGAACGGCGGATCCGGGCGTACATCCGGTGGAACGCGGCGATGGTGGTGCACCGGGCGCAGCGCCCGGAGATCGGCGTCGGCGGGCACATCTCCACCTTCGCCAGCTCGGCGTCGCTCTACGAGGTCGGTTTCAACCACTTCTTCCGGGGGAAGAACCACCCGGGCGGTGGGGACCACATCTTCTACCAGGGCCACGCCTCGCCCGGTATGTACGCGCGCGCGTTCCTGGAGAACCGGCTCAGCGAGAACCAGCTCGACGGGTTCCGCCAGGAGCTGTCCCACCCGGGCGGTGGCCTGCCGTCGTACCCGCACCCTCGGCTGATGCCGGACTTCTGGGAGTTCCCCACGGTCTCCATGGGGCTGGGCGGCCTGAACGCGATCTACCAGGCCCGGTTCAACCGGTACCTGCACCACCGGGGCATCAAGGACACCTCCGACCAGCGGGTCTGGGCGTTCCTCGGCGACGGTGAGATGGACGAGCCGGAGACCCTGGGCGCGATCGGGGTGGCCGCCCGCGAGGAGCTGGACAACCTCACCTTCGTGATCAACTGCAACCTTCAGCGGCTGGACGGTCCGGTCCGGGGCAACGGCAAGGTGATGCAGGAGCTGGAGGCGTTCTTCCGGGGCGCCGGCTGGAACGTCATCAAGGTGGTCTGGGGCCGGGAGTGGGACCCGCTGCTCGCCGCCGACACCGACGGCGCACTGGTCAACCTGATGAACACCACGCCCGACGGGGACTACCAGACCTACAAGGCGGAGTCCGGGGCGTACGTGCGGGAGCACTTCTTCGGTCGGGACCAGCGCACCCGCAAGATGGTCGAGCATCTCAGCGACGACGAGATCTGGAACCTCAAGCGGGGTGGCCACGACTACCGCAAGCTCTACGCGGCGTACAAGGCGGCGACCGAGCACACCGGGCAGCCGACCGTCATCCTGGCCAAGACGATCAAGGGCTGGACGCTCGGTTCGCACTTCGAGGGCCGCAACGCCACGCACCAGATGAAGAAGCTGACGCTGGAGGACCTGAAGACCTTCCGCGACCGGCTCTACCTGGACATCCCGGACTCGGCGCTGGAGGGGAACCCGTACCTGCCGCCGTACTTCCACCCGGGCAAGGACTCCGACGAGATCCAGTACCTGCGGGAGCGGCGCGAGCAGCTCGGCGGGTTCCTGCCGTCCCGGCGGACCAGCCACTCCTCGCTGGCGATCCCGGGCAGCGAGCGGTTCGCCGACGTGAAGCGGGGCTCGGGCAAGCAGAAGGTGGCCACCACGATGGCCTTCGTCCGCCTGCTCAAGGACCTGATGAAGGACAAGGAGTTCGGCAGGCGCTGGGTGCCGATCATCCCGGACGAGGCCCGTACCTTCGGCATGGACTCGCTCTTCCCCACCGCGAAGATCTACTCCCCGCACGGGCAGCGGTACACCTCGGTGGACCGGGAGCTGTTCCTGTCGTACAAGGAGTCGACCGCCGGGCAGATCCTGCACGAGGGCATCAACGAGGCCGGTTCGGTCGCCTCGTTCACCGCCGCCGGCTCGGCGTACGCCACGCACGGCGAGCCGATGATCCCGCTGTACATCTTCTACTCGATGTTCGGCTTCCAGCGCACCGGTGACGGGTTCTGGGCGGCGGCCGACCAGATGACCCGGGGCTTCGTGCTCGGCGCCACCGCCGGGCGGACCACGCTCAACGGTGAGGGTCTCCAGCACGAGGACGGGCACTCGCTGCTGCTCGCGGCGACCAACCCGGCCGTGGTGGCCTACGACCCGGCGTTCGCCTTCGAGATCGCGCACATCGTCGAGGACGGCCTGCACCGGATGTACGGCGCGGAGCAGGAGAACATCTTCTACTACCTGACGGTGTACAACGAGCCGATCCTCCAGCCGGCCGAGCCGGCGGGCGTCGACGTCGAGGGCATCAAGCGGGGCATCTACCGGTACGCTGCCGCGCCGAAGCTGGCCGGCGACGCGCCGAGGGCGAACATCCTCGCCTCGGGTACCGGTATGCAGTGGGCGCTCAAGGCGCAGCAGCTGCTCGCCCAGGACTGGGGGGTGGCCGCCGACGTCTGGTCGGTGACCTCGTGGACCGAGCTGCGCCGGGACGCGGTGCAGTGCGAGGAGCACAACCTGCTGCACCCGGGCGGCGAGCTGAAGGTGCCGTACGTCCAGCAGAAGCTGGCCGACGCCGACGGGCCGAAGGTCGCGGTCAGCGACTGGATGCGGGCGGTACCCGACCTGATCGCCCGCTGGGTACCAGGTGACTACACCTCACTGGGTACGGACGGTTTCGGCCTGTCGGACACCCGGCACGCGCTGCGCCGGCACTTCCACGTCGACGCGGAGTCGGTGGCCGTGGCCACGCTGCGCCAGCTCGCGCTGCGCGGTACGGTCCCGGCCGAGATGCCGGCCGAGGCGGCGAAGAAGTACGCGATCGACGACGTGAACGCGGCACCGGTCGGCGAGACCGGCGGCGACTCGTAACACGAGCGTCACCCCCGCCGGGGCCCGGGACGGTGTCGCCACCGTTCCGGGCCCCGGCTGGTTTCTCCCCCCAGTCCCCTGG
>NZ_WVUH01000081.1 GCF_017614955.1 Micromonospora echinofusca | reverse complement strand
GGGTGGAAACGGGACGGACGGGGCAGCGGCGACACGGGCGATACCGATTCGGTGATCTCCGGGGGACCCTGCTACAGTTTCCGAGTCGCTGAGCCCCCGTAGCTCAGGGGATAGAGCACCGCCCTCCGGAGGCGGGGGCGCAGGTTCGAATCCTGCCGGGGGCACGTCGAAGCCGAAACGGCCGCACCGATCACTGATCGGTGCGGCCGTTTCGCGTTTCCCATCGGAAGCGGTCTGGGCGCACACCGCAACCGCAGGCGGGTGGCAGCAGGAAAGCACCCCGATCTGTCGCTAGTCTCGGGACATCCCGGGCCGAGGAGGAGAGATGCCGAGTCTGGAGCGACCCCGCGTCGAGTACCGGACGCCGGAGGACCTCGTCCGGGAAGTGAAGCGGGGCGCCATCCGCATCCCACAGTTCCAGCGCAACTTCAAATGGGAAGCCCCTGACATCGTCCGGCTCTTCGACAGCATTCGTCAGGGTTACCCCGTCGGCAACCTGCTTCTCTGGCAGCGGCCCGCGCCCCCGCAGCACGTGCAGATCGGCCCACTGGCCGTCACCGCACCGGCCATGGCGACGGCTCTCTGGGTAGTCGACGGCCAACAGCGGATCACGTCACTCGTGGGCGCCCTCACCTCGGCCCACGACGCCGCTGATCCCCGGTTCCGCGTTCACCTCGACCTCGACACCGGCCAGTTCCATACCGCCGGCCTTCGCCAACAGCCGCCGGTCTCATGGATACCGGTCAGCCTTCTCCTGGACACCGCGACCCTGCTGAAGTGGATGCGCGAGAACGCCGACTGGCTCACCGAAACGCAGCTCGACCTCGCCGACCAGGCCGCGAAGGCACTGCGCGAGTACCAGATCCCGACCTATGTCGTCACCGCCGATGACGAGGCACCGCTGCTCGACATCTTCACCCGGATGAACACCACCGGCAAACGCCTGACCAAGTCCGAGGTGTTTCAGGCACTACACACCGGGGCGACAGAGCACTCGTACGCGAGCCTGACCGACCTCGGCCACATCCCCGCCGAAACCGGGTTCGGCACACTGGACGACCGGATGACCCTCCGCGCTGTCCTTGCCCATCTCGGCGGCGACGTCTACCGGGAGGACTTCCGAGGCGAGTTCACCACCGAAGAGAGCCGGATCGAGACCTTCCGGGACGTCGCGGCGGCACTTCAGGAGGTGGTCCGGTTCCTTCAGATCTCGGCCGGGATTCCGCACGTCAAACTGCTCCCCTACTCACATGTCATCCCCGTCCTGGTTCGCTTCGTCAAGCTGCACGGGGCACCGGAGGGCCGCAGTGCAACTCTGCTCCGACGGTGGGTGTGGCGAGGTGCTGTGGCCGGTACCCGGGCCCGGGGCATCAGCGTCGCCGACGTACGGGGCCAGATTGGGGCAGTCGACGCCGCCGATCCGGTCACCGCTGCGCAACAGGTACTCAATCAGGTCCAGTCCTTTCCCGACTTCACCCCCGAACCAGACAAGATCCACTTCAGTCACGCGATGGCCAAGCTCAACGTCCTCGGTCTGCTTTCGGTCGCTCCCCGGGATCTCGACAGCGGGGCTCCCGTCGACATCCGGCAACTCCTCGAACAGGGCAGCCCGTTGCACACGATCCTGTCCGGGAAACAGGACGGGCCGACCGACACGATCGCCAACCGGGTCGTCGTCCCCGCCGCGCCCAGCCGGCAGATCCGGCAACAACTGGCGACGGTGTCCGCCGACATCGCGGCCAGCCATCTGATCGACGCCGAGGCCCAACGGCTGCTCGCCGCCGGGGCGACGGACGCTTTCCTCGAACGCCGTACGGCAGCGGTGGCCGTCGCGATCCGGCGGCAGGTCAGCCAGATGGCCGAGTGGGGTGCCCGCGACGGGCAGGCACTGAGCGACGTCCTGCGATCGGTGGCCTGAGTGCAGACCGTCGAAGCCGAGGTTCGGTTGCACGGCAGCCGCGTGGGCTTCCTCCGGTACGACCGTGGTGGATCCGAGTTCCACTACGAAGACGACCTTTCCGCTCCGGGGCACCGGGTCCTGGGGCAGACGTTCGAGGACGATCCCGGGTCGGCACGTCGGAGCAAGATCGGCCTCCCGTCCTGGTTCGCCAATCTGCTGCCCGAGGGGGCACTGCGACAACAGATCGTCCACGAACTGGGCGGTGGCCGGATCGGGGACTTCACGCTGCTGAGCCGGCTGGGTGGTTATCTCCCCGGGGCGGTCGCCGTGCACACGACCAGCGAGCCGGACGACGACCATGGGCCGGAGCACATCCCGGTACCCGACCATCCGTTGCGCCACTCGCTCGCCGGCGTACAACTCAAGTACTCGGTGGCCAGCGAACGACTGTCGACGGCGGTGACCGGTGACGACGGCTGGTGGATCGTCAAGCTACCCGACCGGACGCTGCAGAAGCTGGTGACCAACGAGTACCTGACCATGCGCTGGTTGGCGGAGGCGGGCTTCGATGTCCCACCGGTCAAGTTGCTGCCGGCACACGCGGTCGATGGCATACCCGACGGTCTGGTGGATCCGTCCGAGCCGCTCTATCTGATCGAGCGGTTCGACCGGAGTGCCGCCGGACCGATTCATGTCGAGGACTTCGCCCAGGTCGCCGATGTCCCACCACGGTTCAAGTACAGCGACTCCGGCGTCACCTACGACTCGCTCGGACGCGCCGTCCGACAGCTGACCGGCGAGGCCGGCTACACCGACTACATCCGACGCCTGGTCGCCATGCTGGTCACCGGGAACACGGACGCCCATCTGAAGAACTGGGCCCTGCGATACCAGGACGGGCGGACCCCCGCTCTCGCCCCGGTCTACGACTTCCACTGCCTGACCGTGTACCGCCCGTACCGCTACTCGTCGCTGGCACTGAGCCTGAACAACGAGATGTACGCCGGCTCCATCGACTTGGAGGACTTCCGCCGCCTCGCCGACACCTGTGGTGCCGACGCCGCAGCAACGGTCGACACCGTGGTACGTACGGTGGACGACCTCCGCACGGCGTGGCACAGCCTGCGTGATGAGACGGCGAGCCGCTTCGACGCGCTGGCCGTGCAGTACACCGAACGGCTGGCAAACCTGTCGATCTGCACCGCCGCCTGACCAGCGCCCCCAAGCCAGTCCTGTCGGTCAGGTCGGATCGGTCGGTCGGAGCAGTCGGACGCCGGTCAGGATGCCGGACCCGTCGGGCGGGATCTCGGTGACCGGCGCCGTACCGGGTGCCTCGGCGATGCCCCGGTCCCGGGCCGCCGCCACGGCCGCCCTGGTCTGCCCGTCCGCCCCCGGACCCCAGCCGCAGAGTTCGGCGACGAGCCGGGGCGGAACCAGCAACCGGCGGTGCACCGTACCGGTCGCCGGGTCGGGTGCGGACCGGCCGATCCGGGTCACCACCGCCGCCAGCCGTACCCGGCCCACGGTAGGTCCACCGGGTGGAGCGTCGACCAGATAGCCGAGGTGGACCGGTGGGGTCATCTCGATCTGGGTCTCCTCGCGTACCTCCCGGACCGCCGCCGCGACGGGATCGCCGTGGTCGACGGTCTCCAGGGTGCCGCCGGGAAGTCCGGCCGTGCCGTGCACGTCGACGTAGACGACCACCCGGCCGTCCGGCACGAAGAGCCACACCCAGGCGTGCCGGACCGGCAGGTCGGCGGGGACCGGGCCGGTGTGCCACCGCCATGCTGCGCCACCGTGCAGCCGGGGGGCGATCCGGTAGCGGCGCATCATCGCCAGCACCGGCGGAGGCCGGCCGTCCTCCAGGTACACGGTGCTCTCCCCGGCCCGCGCGGCCAGCGCGGCGGCGATCCGGCGCACCTCGACCGGGTCGGTCTCCGTCGGCAGCTCCGCCAGGTCGACGAATCCGGCGGTACCACCGGCGGTGATCCGGCGGACCGCCGATGCCCCGGCCTCGCCCGCTTCGAAGACGTGGTACGCCGAACCGGCGGCCCAGTCGAGGACCAGCGGGCCACCGACCCGGGGGACGAGGCCGGCCGCCCCGAGGGCCACCGCCCGCCCGGCGGCCGCCCGGGGCGTCTCGCCGGGGCGGAGTGCGACAGCCGGCAGGCCCGGGCCGGCGGACCGGCCCGGGGTCAGCAGGATCCGACCGTCGGGGTCGGTCACCAGGGCGGCGACGGTGCTGGTCACACCGGTCGGGCGCCGAGCTCGGCGAGCAGCAGGTCGGTCGACTCGGCCAGTCGGCGCATGTCCTGGGTGAGCCGGTAACAGGGGACCTCGTCGAGGAGCCGGTCGACCAGCCGCTGCCGGCGGGCCGCGTCGGTGTCCGGGTACCAGTCGGCGAGGAACGGGTCGTACCTGGTGCCCTGCCGTTCGATGTGCCCGGCCAGGGCCGCTGCGGCGGTGGCCCGGTCCAGCCGGGTCAGGACCGGGCCGTCGACGGTGTCGTCGAAGCCGGGGAGGACCAGGGCGTCGACGGGCGCCTCGGGGCGCAGCGCCACCCCGGTGACCTCGGCGATCTCGCTGGCGCGTACCCAGAGCGAGCCGGGCAGGGTGGCGCCGGTGGTGGTCCGGACGGCCTCCACCGTCCGGTGCCGGCCGACGAAGCCGTTCGTCGGGTGGCTCGCCCCGGTCAGCAGTCCGGCCAGGTCCGGGTACGCCCCGGCGAGCGCGAGCAGCGAGTCGGTACGGATGTTGACGGTGCGTGGTGCGCCGTACCCGACCAGCCTGCCGTCGACCGCCTCCGCCACCGTGACGTCGTCGTTGGAGACGAAGTCGGCGTGCCCGCGCAGCAGGGCGCTGAGGATGCTCGACGTCTTGCCGGAGCGCTTGCCGCCGACGAAGGCGACCCCCCGGCCGCCGAGGGTCACCAGTCCACCGTGCAGCAGCAGGTCCCCGGTCGCGTACGCCTGCCAGCGCAGCAGGTGCCGGACCGAGCGGAGCACCTGCTGTGTCCGCCACCCACCGGTCCCGCCGACCACGGCGATCACCCGGTCGTCGTCGTGCACCCGCAGCACCCGGTCCGGCTCGTACGCCGAGGAGAGCACCTCCTCCCGCCAACCGGGACCGGTCGGCGGCGCGTCCCGGACCAGTACGGCCGGCAGGTCCGCAACCGACGGCGACCCGACGGCGACCGGCGCCACGGTGAGCGGCGGCGAGCCGACGGCGGTGACCGACTGCGGGCCGGGGGCGGTGACCGGCAGGCCGGCGTCGGCCGGTGCCGGTGCCGCCGGATGCAGGTCGACGAAGGGCCGGACCAGTCCGGCCAGCTCGGCCAGGACGTCGGGCGGGGCGCTCACCCGGACCGCCCCGGACCGGGTCACGGCGACTACCTCGGTCGGTCCGCTCATCGCGTCAGGGTCTCCCAGTGCCGGTCCCGGTGGATCATCGACTTCCGGGGGCCGGTGGACCCCTGGTACTTGCCGTCGTAGAGGGTGATCTCGCCCTGCGGCTTCCAGAAGGTCATCTGGGCGATCCGCATGCCCGGGTAGACCCGCAGCGCCAGCGTGGCGAAGAGCTGGAAGGTGACGGTGCCGATCGAGCCGATGTCGATCAGGTCGGCGGTGACGTGGACGAAGAGGCCGGCCCGGGCGGTACTCGACTTGGCGTGCACCATCGGCACGTACCGGGTACTGCCGACGATCTCCCGCGACGAGCCGAGACAGAAGCTCATCGGCTCCAGCAGCAGGCCCTCCGCCGGGATCTTCTCCTCGATCACCTCGGGCTCGACCCGGGGATCGATCACCGGGTCGCGGTACCGCAGGATGGTGTCGTCGAGGGTCAGGTCGACACTGTTCGGATTGATGTGCGCGGCGTCGAACGGGGTGACGACGATGTCGTTCGCCTCGACCCGGCGCCGGATCTCGTGGCCGGTGAGAATCACAGCAGCTCTCTGATCTCTTCGTGATCCGGAACGGTCGCGTGCAGCTTGGACGGCATCGGCCGGTCGTGCCGGCCGTACCAGCCGTGGTAGGCCAGGACGTCACCGGTGGCGGCCCAGAACGACACCTGGCCGATGATCTGTCCCGGGTAGACGTAGATGTCCAGCGCGGGCAGCAGTTCCAACGTCCAGCGGTGCACCGCGCCGCAGTGCCCGAGGTCGGCGGAGAGCTGGACGAACAGCCCCAGCCGGCCGACCGAGCTGCGGCCGATCAGCGAGGTGACGTAGCGGGTGCTGCCCAGGCGTTCCATGGTGTGGCCGAGGTAGAAGTTCCCCTTGCGCAGCAGGTAGCGGCCGTCGGCCGGTTCCATCCGTTCGTGCTGCGGCCCGGTCCTCGGGTCGCTGCGCACGTGGTGGATCTCCGGCCCCAGCCGGTAGTTGTAGCTGTTCGGGTTGACCCGGGCCGGGTCGAAGGGGTCGATGACGATGTCGCCCCGGGCGACCGCGTCGCTGATCGCGGGGCCGGTGAGGATCATCGGGCGGCCAGCGGGGCGATGTGGGTCTCCACCAGGGCCCGGAAGTCCTCGTCGAGGGTGACCGGGGAGCCCCAGTTGCGCCACTCGTGCTGCCGCTCCGGTTCGCGTACCGCGTAGAACGACAGGATGCCGAGCAGGGCCCAGAGTTCGAAGTGCGGTACCAGCTCGGCGTCGTCCGGGCAGACCGCCTCCGCCGCGGCGGCCAGGAACGGGGCGTGCTGCTCCCGGTTGCGCAGGTGCGCGCTGATCGCGCCGACCGCGTGCGCGGGGGTGGACCGGCCGGCGATCGGCACGTTGAGCACCACGATCCGGCGGTCCGGGGTGACCACGAAGTTCTTCAGGTTGGCGTCGATGGCGACGGTCGTGTACGGCGCCGGGTGGCGGGCCGTGGCGGCGGCGAAGCCGCCGGAGAGCCAGGCGTCAACGGCGGCACCGACCCGGGTGCCGGCGTAGAACGGGCGGGCCCGGCCCCAGTACCGCCGGGCGTAGTGCTCGACGAACTCCCGGTGTCCGTCGATCACCGGTGCCTCGCGTTTGTAGAGGCCGAACCCCTCGTGCATCCTCGGCAGTTCCCGGCAGGCGAGGGCGAAGCGGCACAGGTGCGACACCAGTTCGTCGGTCGACGGCGCCCCGTCGGAGTCGACCAGCGCGGTGGCCAGGTTGCGGCCCTCGACGTACTCGGCGAAGACCGCGTCGAAGGGGTCACCCCGACCGGTCTCGAAGACCCGCAGGATGCGCTGGACCGGCAGCTCGTCGGCGAGGCGCGCGTTCGCCTCGGCGAGCCAGGTCAACGGGATGTCGCTGTCGGTGACGTGCTTGGCCACCACCACCCCGTCCGTCGACTCCACCCGGTAGACGAGGTTGTTGGAGCCGCTGATCTCGCTGATCCCCGCGCCGGGGAACTCCGCTTCGAGAAAGGCCCGGAACGTACTCACTGCAATCACCAGTCCCCCCGGTGCCGTCGGCACCACCAGGATCGATCGGACTCGACGTGTGCCGGGGCGTCCGGTGGTCGTAACGGACGCCCCGGCCCGGTCACCGTCGGTCGGCGGTGGCGCCGCCCAGTGCGGCCCACTTGGTACCGACGTACTTGTGCGGCAGCAGCCCGGCCAGGGCGACGAGTTCCGGCCCGGCCCCGGCGTCGACCACCACCCGGATGTCCGGGCCGTAGTCGAGCAGCAGCTCGCGGCAGAGCCCGCAGGGCGGTACCAGCTTGATGTCCCGCCGGGCCTCGGACGGCTTCGGGTGCCGCACCGCGAGGGCGATCCGCAGGTCCGTCGCGCCCGCCGCGCACGCCCGGCCCAGGGCGACCGCCTCCGCGCAGATCGACGCCCGACCCACCATCGCCTCCAGGTGCACGCCGGTGAAGACCCGCCCGTCGCCGGCCACGATCACCGCGCCGATCTGGTGGCGGTTCTCCGCGTACCGGGCGGAGATCGTCGCCCGCGCCAGGTCGACCAGCGCGGCGAGATCGGCCGGCGCGGCGGAGCCGGCCAGTGGAACCGGACCGACCGGCGCGGCGGAGCCGACCAGCGGAACGGGACCGGCCGGCGACGCCGGCCCGGCGACCAGCTCCCTGGCCAGCGTGACGATCCGTTCCCGCAGCTCGTCGAGGGTGCCGGCGTTGTCCACCTCGAAGTCCGCGACGACCTGTTCGCCGCCGGCCTCGGTGGGGTGGTCGTCCCGGCCGGCGATCCGGTCGCCCCGGCCGGACTTGCGTTCCCGGCGCAGCGCGTCCGGCGCGACGATCCGCACCACCCGGAAACCCTGTCCGGCCAGGCCGGGCAGGTCCACCGGGCGGGCGTCGTCGCAGAGGACGGTGTCCGCCCCGCCGAGCACCGCGTTGCCCCACCGCCGGGCGAAGTCGGTGAGCAGGAAACCGGGGGCGGCCTGCCGGAAGTGCGAGCCGAGGAAGTTGAGCAGCGCACCGTCCTGCTGGCCGGGGGCGAGGGCGGTGCCCACCCGCTCGTAGAAGGCGGCCTGCACGTCGTAGAGCGGTGCGGCGGTCTTCACCACCGCGACGTCCCGGCCCATCCCGGCCAGGACCTCCCGGAGCAGGCCGGCGCTGGTCGACTTGCCCGCACCGGGCAGCCCGAACAGGGCTACGCGGAGTGCACCCCGCTGGTCGGCGGTCATCCGGATCTCCCGTTTCTCAGCGGCAGACGAACACGGAGTTGCGCTTGCTCAGCTCGAAGTAGCCGACCTCGGCGATACGTGCCTTCACCTTGGCCTCGACCTCGGCGTACAGCTGATCGAACATGGACTCCGGGTACTCGTCACCGGCCATCGCCCGCGCGCCGCAGAACTTGTGCCCGGTGGCGTAGAAGAACATGTACGGCTCGGGCGTCTCGAACCGCAGGGCATCCGGGTAAGGGTTCTCCGTCACGCTGCCGAAGTGCCGGGACAGGATCTCGGCCGAGTTGTCGAGCACCATCTTGCCGCGCCGGGTACGGGGCAGCCGGGCGATGAAGTCCGGCGCGAAGCCGACCTTCTCCATCGCCTCGAAGTGCATTTCGTACATCTCCGGCATGGAATGGCGGGCCTCGATGGTCACGATGGCGAAACCGTCGTCACTGGTCACCCGGGCGATCTCGCCACAGACCAGGTCCGGGTCCTCGATGTAGTGGAAGATGAAGTTCGCCATCACCCGGTCGAATGTTCCGTCGGGGAAACGCGAAAGGTCTTCGGCTCGCCCCTCGACGAACTCCAGGGGCGCCCACGACACCGTGACATTGCGCTTGGCCAGCTCCAGCATCGCCGGCGAGATGTCCATGGCGACGGTCCGGCCGCCGTGCCGCAGCCGGCTCACCACGTCCCGCAGGATGAAGCCGTTGCCGCACCCCAGGTCCAGCACGGTCTCCCGACCGGTCAGGTCCAGGCAGCGGAGCATGTGGTCGACCAGCGTCTCCCGGTTCTGCCGGTACAGGTTGTGGGTCATCTGCTGCGTCGCCAGGGCGGTGTTGTTGCCGAAGTGGACCCGGATGTAGTCGAGCCCGAAGTGGAACGGCTGCGCAGATGACGCTGCCACCGTTTCGCCGGTCATTGCTTCCTCACTCCATGTGTAGATGGCCTGCGTGCGGTCCGCTTTTCCGCACACGCCGCCGCCGGACCAGACAGCCGACCTGGCAAATAGGAATACGACACATTGGTCCAGGGAAACGTGCGAGTGTTGGCCGACATTACTCCGCCGGGCGCGCAAATCAAGAGGTTCGCGCAGCTCGGCCGTGGCCCGTAGCAAAGCGATCGAGACGCTAGCACAACGTTGCTGTCCCGGGAACCCCTGCATTCAGGCTGTGCAATGCAACGCGTCCGGAAGAACGAATGAAGGCATTGACGGTACGTGCTAGAGTCCCGTCTGCCTCATGCCGGACAGGCATCGGCAAGCATTCATACCGGGCAGTAATAGAACCCTGAGCGCGCATTTTGACGGAGCGTGCCCGATCGATAACCGGAGGGGCTCGATATGTCGGCCACGGCGGTCCGCCGTGCCGATTCGTCGCCGGGCCCGTCCGCCTGTCTCGCCGGTGGGTGATGAGGATGGCGGTGCTGGACGTACGCGACCTGTCGGTGGCGTACGGCGACCACGTGGCGTTACGCGACGTCTCGTTGCGGATCGAACCGGGTCAGATACTCGGGCTGCTCGGGCCGAACGGCGCGGGCAAGACCACCCTGATGAACGCGGTGGTCGGCGCGGTACGCCCCCGGGCCGGTGCGATCAGCGTCTGCGGTGTCGACGTCGCCGCCCACCCCCGACGGGCCCGGGCGTACGTCGGCTACGCCGAACAGGAGATCGCGGTCTTCCCCACGCTGACCGCCCGGGAGAACGTCCGGGACTGGGCGGCCATCTGCGGGGTGCCCCGGCGGCAACAGGACGAGGCGGTGGCCGCCACCCTCTCGGCCCTCCTGCTCGACCGGATCGCCGACCGGCAGGTCCGCACCCTCTCCGGCGGGCAGCGCCGCCGGGTGCACTGTGCCATGGCCACCGTGGCCCGGCCACCGTTGCTGCTGCTCGACGAACCCACCGTCGGGGTGGACCCGGGTACCCGCCGGGCCGTACTGGAACACGTCCGGGAACTGGCCGACGCGGGCACCGCCATCTGCTACTCCACCCACTACCTGCCCGAGGTGGAGGCCCTGCAGGCCGAGGTGGTGCTGCTCGCCGACGGGACCGTGGCCACCCGGGGCGGCGTCGCCGACCTGCTCGACCGGTACGGCAGCACCGTCATCGACCTGCGGATCGCCGAGCAGGACAGCGACCCGCGCACCATCTCGGTCAAGGTGGCCGGCCCGCACGCCCTGCCCGCCGTCGTCCAGGGACTCGGCACCGACCTGCACCGGCTGGTCGGGCTGGACATCCGCCGGTCCAGTCTGGACGAGGTCTTCGACCGGGTGGTCGCCGCCGGGGAGGTACCCGCAGATGCGCCGTGACCTGGCCGTCGCCGGGGTACTGGTCGGCCACGAATGGCGGCTCCAACGCCGTGACCTGGTCCCCCAGCTCATCCTCACCGTGATGCCGCTGGTGCTGATGGCCTTCCTGCTGCCCACGTACCGCAGCGCCATGGCGGTGGCCGGCAGCGCACCCGGCCCCGGCCCGCTCTCCGGCGCCGAGCAGGCCGTGCCCGGCCTGTCGGTGATGTTCTCGATGTTCCTCGTCTCGCACGTCGGCATGGTCTTCTTCCGCGACCACGGCTGGAACACCTGGAACCGGCACCGGGCCACCGCCGTACCGGTCGCCCTGCTCGTGCTGAGCAAGGCGGTGGTACCGCTCGGCCTGCTCGTCGCCCAGTTCACCGTGCTGCTCACCGCCGGCCGGGTGCTGTTCGGCCTGGAGGTACGCGGCTCCCTCGGCGCGCTCGCCCTGGTGGTGCTGGCCTTCGCGCTCTGCCTGGTGGCGCTCGGCGTCCTCGGCTTCGCCGCCTGCCGGACCGTGGTGCAGATGACCTCGGCGGCCAACGTGCTGGCCCTGGTGATGGCCGGGCTGGGCGGGGCGCTGGTCCCCCGCGACCTGCTGCCGGGCTGGGCCGCGCCACTCGCCCCGGCCACCCCCTCCTACTGGGCGGTACGCGGGCTCCAGGAGGTCATCTCGGGCGGCGCCGGACTGACCGGCGTGGCGCGGGAGATCGGCGTCCTGGCGGCCTTCGCCGGTGGCTTCGCCCTGCTGGCCCTGCTGCTGCTCAAACCGGAACAGAGGAAGGTCTCATGGTCCTGAACGATCCGGTGGACATCGACCGGGCCCTCGACGTGGTCGGGTTGACCCTCGCCGACGTGCTCGAACTCGGCGGCAGCGTACTGACCGCCGGCCCCGCGTACCTGGTCGGCTCGCTGGCCGGCGGGCTGGGCAACCGGGGCAGCGACGTGGACATCCACCTGCTGGTACCGGGGATCGACAAACCCAGCCCGGCGTTCCTGTTCTTCGCCGGGCACACCCCCATCGACATCGAGCACTACCCGGAGCGCCTGCCGGCGACCATGGTCGCCGGGGCCCGGGCGTACCCGGTGGGGAAGCTCCCGCTCGGTGCGGTGAGCCTGGCCCCCGCCCCGGGGCGGCGTACCCGCCGGACCGCCGCACGCTGGCTCAACGCGCTGCCCCTGCACCCGGACCAACCGCCGGTCTTCGCCCCGGCGGACGCGCCGGCCGTCCTCGCCGTACTGGTCCGCGCCGCGCTGGACCAGGTGCTCCAGGTCTGGGCGGCGGCCCGGCTCGCCACCCGGGTCGACGCCGGACACGCCGGCTACCTGTGGGCCCGGACCGGCCGGGAGGTGCTGGAACTGCGCTGCCGGGCCCGGGGGGACGTGCTGACCAGCGAGAAGTGGCTGCCGGACCGGGCCGCCCGGCTCGGCTTCGACCCGGCGTTCGCCCGCGCGCACTACACGGTCGACTCCGAGGACGCCCTGACCGGACTGCTGGCCGACACCGGCCTGGCCGGCTGGGACCCGTGGCGGCTGACCCGGCTGCGCACCGAACCGGACCGGCAGCGGGTGCGGCTCGGCCGCACCGAGTACGCGTTGACCCGGCACGGCCGGCTGGTCGCCGACCCGGTGACCGGGGCCGGGACCACCACCGAGATCGCCGACCGGTACCCGGCGGACCGGCTGCTGGCCGCGCTCCGGGACGGGGAACTGACCCTGGACGTCGCCTCCGACGCCCTCGCCCGGGAACTGGACGAGACCGGTTCCCCTGTCGGGGCACTGCACACCGAGGGGGCGAGGTCATGACACCGCAGACCCGGGTCGGCGGTACCGACCTCACCTGGCTGCTCACCCACGGCGCCGGCATGGCCTGGCAGTACGCCATGGCGGTGCAGACCGCGCTGACCGACATCGACGCGGCCCTGGCCGCCGGCAACCACCCGGCGGCCGTCGAGTCGTGCGCGGTGGCACTGCGCGCGATCGCGTACTGCGAGCAGGTCGGTGCCGGTTATCCGGGGCGACCGACCCACGTGGCGCACCACGTCCACCTGGCCGGGGACGACTCGCCGGCCGCCCGGGCGCTGCGGCAGCTCCCCCCGCCGCCCGGGGCGACCCGGGAAGAGGCGGAAGCGGCCCGGGACGTGGTCCGTGAGCAGGACGAACGGTTGCGGGCACTGCTGCCGGTGACCATCCCGGTGCTGCGCACCGCCGCCGGCTTCTTCCCGACCGTGGGCATCGCCGGGGCGCTGGAGAAGCTGCGTACCGAGCACGGACTGGGCCCGATGGACTGGGACCAGTGGGGCATCTGAGCACGACGACGGAGGACACATGCCGACTGTGACGACGAGCCACACCAGCAACGCCGACCCGGCCGAGGTGTGGGCCGCGCTGCTCGACAGCGAGTCGTACGCCAGCTACATGGCCGAGGTACGCGAGATCAAAATCGTCGACTGGGTGGGCGACCGGCGGGTGAGCCGGTGGTCGGTCCTGCTCAAAGGGTCCGAACTGGAGTGGGAGGAGGAGGAGTTCATCGACCACGACCGGCGCCGCATCGAGTTCCGGCAGATCGACGGCGACCTCGCCTACTTCACCGGCCACTGGCAGGTCGGCGCCGACGAGCGGGGCACCACCGCCGAACTGCACGTCGAGTTCGACATCGGCATCCCGATGATGGCCGAGATGCTGAACCCGGTCGCCGCCCGGGCGCTGGAGGACAACTCCCGGGCCATCCTGGAACACCTCGGCGACCGGGCCCGCGCCGCCGGGACCGCCCAGGCGCGGTCATGACCGGCGCGCCCGACCTGGCCCGGGAGACCTTCCGCCGGTTGCGCAGCCACATGTCGCCCGCCCTGGCGCTCTCCGGACGGTTCGCCGGTCGGGGTGCGGTCGAGGTGGCCGGGGACGGCTGCGAGGTGGTCCTCTCCGACGGTCGCCGGGCCCTGGACTTCGGCTCGTACGCGGTGACCCTGCTCGGCCACCGGCACCCGGACGTGGTGGCGGCGGTCGCCGCGCAGCTCGGCACCATGCCGGTCTCCACCCGGTCGCTGGCCAACCCGGTGGCCGCCGCAGCCGCCGAGGAAGTGGTCGGCTACCTGGGCGGGGTCCTTCCCCGGGTCTACTTCGGCACCAACGGCGCCGACGCGGTGGAGGTGGCGGTGAAGCTGGCCCGGCTGGCCACCGGACGCCGTACCGTGCTCGCGGTACGCGGTGCCTTCCACGGCAAGACCATGGGGGCACTCGCCCTCACCTGGCACCCCCGGTTCCGCGTCGGCGTGGAGGAACTGCTCGGCGGGACGGTGCACGTCGACCCGGAGGACCCGGACGCGGTACGCGCCGCCGCGATCGGCGGGGACCTGGCCGCCGTCGTCTTCGAACCGGTGCAGGGCGAGAACGGGGTCGTCCCGCTGGACCCGGAGGTGCTGGCCCGCTGGACGGCCGACGCGCACGCCGCGGGCGCGATGGTGATCTCCGACGAGATCCAGGTGGGTCTGCGCCGGGGTGGCGAACGGTCGATCGCCCTGGCCGCCGGGCTGCCGGTGGACGCGGTCCTGCTCGGCAAGCCACTCGGCGGCGGCGTGGTCCCGGTCTCGGCGGCGGTCTGCGCCGAACGGCTCTACCGGCCACTGATCGAGGACTCCTTCCGGCACAGTGCCACCTTCGGCGGCCAGCCCCTCGCGATGGCCGCCGTCCCGGTCGCGCTGCGCGCCATCGAGGAGTACGCCGACCACGGCGCCGACCTGTCCGCCCGGCTCGCCGCCGGCCTCGCCGACCTGCACCGGCGACACCCCGACGTGATCGCCGGGGTACGGGGTCGGGGGCTGATCTGGGGGGTCGACCTCGCCAGCCCCGAACACGCCGGTGAGGTGACCTTCGGACTGATCGAGCGTGGCCTGCTGGTGTCGCACTGCCTGAGCCGGCCGGAGACGCTCCGGCTGCTGCCGCCGATCGTCGCGGGTACCGCCGAGGTGCAGCGCGCCCTGGACGCGCTGGACGGCGCCGTCGGGTACGCCCGTACCGCGGTCGACGCCGCCCGGTCCGCGCCCGCCGCACCGGGTTCCGTCGCCGCACCGGCCGGGGCGTCGACGTGACCGACGACCTGCTCGACGGTTGCTGGCCGGACGTCCGCGCCGACCTGCCGGCCGCCGCGCTGACCGAGATCGCCGGACTGGCCGGGGCCGCCGACCGGGACGGCAAACCGTCCACCCGGGCGCTGGCCCTGCTGCGCGAACTCAACTGGCCGGGCCTGCCGGTACCGGAGAAGTTCCTCGGGGGCGGCGCGGACCTGCTGCGCTGCTGCGCCCTGCAACGCGAACTGGGTACCGCCGACCCGGCACTGGCCGTGGCGGTGAACATGCACCTGTTCTCGGTCGGCCTGATGGTCGAGCACTGGCGGCGCCGGACCGACACGTCGTGGCTGCTGATGGAGGCGATCGCCACCCAGAACCGGCTGCTCGCCTCGGCCTTCGCCGAACCGAACCTGGGCGGTTCCACCAGCCGGTCGACGCTGCGCGCCGACCGGGTCGACAAGGGCTGGCGGGTCTCCGGCCGGAAACGGCCGTGCTCGCTGGCTGCCGAGGCCGACCTGGTCTGCCTCCAGGTGCAGACCGCCACCGAACCGTCCGAGGTGCTGGTCGCACTCCTGCCCACCACCGCGCCCGGGCTGACCGTCGTCGAGGACTGGGACGCCCTGGGGATGCGCGGCTCGGCCTCGCACACCCTGGTGCTGACCGACTGCTTCATCCCGAAGGAGCTGGTGTTCTACCAGGCACCGGCGGGTTCCGAGGACGACGACGTGTTCGCCGCCGGGGTGATCTGGTTCGCGCTCACCGCCACCGCCTGCTACCTGGGGCTGGCCCGCGCCGCCCTGCGCGAGGCCGGTGGACTGCTGCACCGGCTGCGGATCGCCCACCTCGGGCAGAGCCGGGCCGAGCTGCCCAGCTACCAGGCCGCCCTGGGTGACCCGGTGGCGGAGCTGCTGACCCTGGAGGCGGCCTGCGCCGACGTGGCCCGCCGGATGGACGCCGGAGCCGCCCCGGAACGCCTGGTGGCCGCCGCGCTGGCGGTGAAACAGCAGGCGGTCCGGGTGGTGCCGGCGCTGGTCGGCACGCTGGCCGAGGCGTGCGGCGGCACGTCGTACGCCCGCAGCCTGCCGCTGGAACGGCTCTGGCGGGACGCCCAGGCGATCCGGTTCCACCCACCGACCCCGGCCGCCACCCGCCAGTACCTGGCCCGCCGGGCGCTCGGCATCCCCGCCGGGCTGGACCTGGACGAGAGCGCCCCGGGCCTGGCGGCCCGGACCGGTGGTACCCGGCCCGCCGGGGCCGGCACGACGAGAGAGGTGGACACGGATGGAGCGGGCTGAGCTGGCCGAGGTGGTCCGCAGCCGGATCGCCCAGGTGGTCGGCGTACCGGTCGACGAGATCGGCGAGGGCACCGACCTGCGGGACGAGTACGAGATGGACAGCCTGGAGCTGATGGAGATCGGTACCCGGCTGGAGAACACCCTCGGTACCCGGATCAGCGCCGACGACCTGCTGGAGATGCGCAACGTCGGGCACTGCATCGACCTGCTGCACCGGCGGGTCCAGGAGCGGGTGTGAACGCGGGAGCGGGTGTGAACCGGCGGGTGCGGGTCGCCGTCACCGGCCTCGGCGTCAAGACCCCCGCCGGTACCCACGTCAAGCAGTTCGCCGACACCCTGGCCGAGGGGCGGTCCACCGCCGCCACGGTCGCGGAGTTCGTCGACCTGGGCCTGCCGGTGACCTTCGCCTGCCGGGTACCCGAGTTCGACCCCACCGACTACGTGTCCCTGCGCGAGCTGCGGCAACTCGACCGGGCCGCGTTCCTGGCCGTCGCGGCGGCCGCCGACGCGGTCACCGACGCCCGGCTGGAGCGCCCCGCGGTACCGGAGCGGGTCGGGGTCACCGTGGGCATCGGGGCCGGCGGCCTCACCCCGGCCGAGCTGCTGGTCCAGGAGTACGGCGACCGTCCGGCGACGGTACCCGCGTACACCGTGCCCCGGATCATGGCCAACGCGGCGGCGGCCCGGATCAGCCTGCGGATCGGCGCCCGGGGCTCGGCGCTGAGCTACGTGATGGCCTGCGCCAGCGGGGCCACCGCGATCGGCGAGGCGATGCTGAAGATCCGTTCCGGGGAGCTGGACGTGGTGGTGGCCGGCGGCACCGAGGCGTGCGTGTCGCCGGTGGCGGTCTCGTCGTTCGCCCGGATGGGGGCGATGTCCCGGCGCAACGACGACCCGGCGGCGGCCTGCCGACCGTTCGACACCGGACGGGACGGTTTCGTGATGGGCGAGGGCGCGGCCTTCCTGGTGCTGGAACGCTGGGAGCACGCCGAGGCGCGGGGCGCGCGGGTCATCGCCGAGCTGCGCGGCTACGGGAGCAACTCGGACGCCCACCACATCGTCGCCCCGCGCTCCGACGGCGCGGTCGCGGCGGCGTGCATGCGCCTCGCGCTGGCCGACGCGGAACTCGCCCCGGCGGAGATCGGGCACGTCAACGCGCACGGTACGGGCACCCTGTACAACGACCTGGCCGAGGCGCGGGCCATCGTGGCCTGCTTCGGGGCGGACGGCCCGCCGGTGACCGCACCGAAGGGGGTGCTCGGACACTCGCTGGGCGCGGCGGGCGCGGTGGAGGCGGTCGCCACGCTGCTGTCGGCGGTCTCCGGGACGGTACCGCCGGTCGCCAACTTCACCACCGGGGACGGGGACACCGCGCTGATCGACGTGGTCGCCGGCCGGGCCCGGCAGGTCGCACCGCAACCGGCGCTGACCAACTCCTTCGGGTTCGGTGGGCACAACGTGTCACTGGTCTTCGCACCGTGCTGAGCCACCATCTCGCCGCCGTGCCGAGCCACAGTTCCGTCGCCGTGCCGAGCCACCATCTCACTGGGCCGAGTCGCAGGGAGGGGACGTGCGCGTCCTGATCACGGGGTCCACGGGGGTCGTGGGCCAGGATGTCGTCCGCGCCCTGGCGGCGCTGGGCGGGGACCTGGAGCTGACCTCGGTGACCCGCCGGCCGCAACGCCCCGGGGAGGTGGCCTGGGCCCTGGGCGCCGGTCCGCCCCCGCCGGAGGTGGCGGGACCGTGGGACGTGGTGGTGCACACCGCCGCGTCGACCCGCTGGAGCATGTCCCGGGACGAGGCGCTGGCCGCCAACGTCGCGCCGCTTCAGGCGGTACTGGGCCTGGTCGACGAGCGGACCCACCTGGTGCACCTGTCCACCGCGTACGCCGACGGCGCCGACCCGGACGAGTTGGTCGTCCCGTCGGCCTTCGGCCGCTACCGCAACGGGTACGAGTGGTCGAAGGCGGAGTGCGAGAAACTGGTCCGGGCCCGGCACCCCGGCCCGCTGACCGTGGTCCGGCCACCGCTGATCGTCGGCGCCCGCTCCGACGGGGCCATCGGCCGGTTCACCGGCCCGTACACCCTGGTGCAGACGCTGGTCTCCGGCCTGGCGGCGGCGGTGGTCGGCGCACCGGACGGCTACGCCGAACTGGCCCCGGTGGACCAGGTCGCCGAGGTGGTGGTGGCCGCGGTGACCGGTACCCCGCCGGCCACGCCCCGGACCGAGGTGATCGCCGGGGGCGAGAAGTCGCTGCGCCTGGCCGAACTGCTGGACCTCGTCTGCGGCACGCTCAACGAGTGGCGGGCCGAGCGGGGCATCTCCCCGATCCAGGTGCCGCCGTTCATCCCGACCCGGCGCTGGCACCGGTTCTTCCTGCCACTGGCCGAGGAGCACCTCTCCGAGGTGCAGTTGCAGGTGGTCCAGTTGCTCGGCATGTTCGAGAGCTACACCAGCCTGGCCCGGCCGTTCACGCCCACCCAGCAGGTGACGGACCCGGCCGGGATGCTGGTCCGCTCGATCCGCTGGTGGGCCGATCACAAGCCCCGGCTCGCCTCCCGCATCCCGGAACCCTGGAGCATCGTGGCGTAGGGCATCGGGTTCCCGTCGGGGCACCGGGCTCCTGTCGATACACGGGGCTGCTGTCGAGCTGCTGGCACAGATGGAGCAGACCGGGGGCGGCGACGATCCGCCCGTACCCGGAGACCCGGAAGGCGCTGGCCGTGCGGCGCACCGCCCCGCCCCTGCCGATCACGGAGTTGTGGTGCCCCACAGAAGCTGCATATCGCCTCAAACACCCCACCACAACTCCATGATCCAACCGCGGGGGTGAGGGGCGACGAATCGGCGGGGCGGTCGACCGGGTGTGACCCCGGGCACGATCTGACCGATCGGTCAGCACCTGACCGATCGGTCAGGCATGCTGGACGACATGGCCCGCCCGATCCCCGAGACACACGCCGAGATCCTGGCCGCCGCAGCCCGCCGGTTCTCGGTCACCGGCTTCAAGGGCACCTCGCTCCAGGACATCGCCCGTGAAGTGGGCTGCTCCAAGGCGGCCGTGCTCTACCACTTCGCCAACAAGGAGGCGATCCTCACCGAGCTGATGGCTCCGGCGATCAGCGCGCTGGAGGCTCTCGACGCCCGGCTCGCCCCGCTGACCGGTGACGCCGCGCGCAGCGCCGCCATCACCGACTTCGTCGAGTTGGCCGTCCGGTTCCGGCGGGAGATCAGCCTGCTCCACTCCGAGCTGCCCGAACTGCTCCAGCAGCCGGCCTTCGAACCCATCCAGCGCCGTACCGAACGGCTGCTCGACGCCCTGGCCGGCCGGTCGGAGCAGCCCGCCGACCGGATCGCTCCGCTGATGGTCTGCGCCGGAGTGGCGGCTGCCTGCGCCGAATTCGGCGAACTACCCGACGACGAGCTGGGTCCGGCGCTGGTCACGGTGGCCACCCGAGCCCTCGGGCACCCCACCCCCTGACCGAGCACGACCGTCCACGTCCCTGACCAGTACGACCGGCCACGTCCCTGACCGAACGTCACCGTCCACGTCCCGTACGCCCTGCACCCGATTCACGAGAAGGATCCCCATGGCGACCCTGCTGTACCGGCTCGGCCGGGCATCATTCCGTCGGCGAGGACTCGTCGTCGCCGTCTGGCTCGTCGTACTCGTCGGGCTCGGCCTGTCGGCCCTGGCCTTCAAGGGCCCGACGGCGAGCAACTTCACCATGCCCGGTACCGAGTCCCAGCGCGCCCTGGACACCCTGGCCGAGAAGTTCCCGCAGGCCAGCGGCGCGACCGGCACCATCACGGTGGCCGCCCCGCCGGGCGGTACCCTCGCCGCCGGCGCCCCCCGGGAGGCGCTCAACGGTCTGGTCCAGGAGGCCAACGCCCTGCCCGGCGTGGTCGCCGCCGTCGACCCGTTCCAGGTCGGCTCGGTTTCCCCGGACGGCCGGTACGCCCTGATCCAGGTCCAGTTCGCCGAACGCGGTGACGGGGTGTCGAAGGACCAGCGGACCGCGTACGAGGAGTCCGGCGCGGCGGCCGAGGCGGCCGGCCTGCGGGTCGAACACGGTGGCGAGATCATGTCCACCGAGCCGGAGGTCGGCTCCACCGAGGCGATCGGTGTCGCGGTCGCCGCCCTGGTCCTGGTGGTCACCTTCGGCTCGCTGGTGGCCGCCGGCATGACCATGCTGAACGCCCTGATCGGCGTCGCCGTCGGCATGGCCGGTCTCTTCGCGCTCAGCGGCACCATCGAGTTGACCAGTACCGCTCCGGTTCTCGCGCTGATGCTCGGCCTCGCCGTCGGGATCGACTACTCGCTCTTCATCACCTCCCGGCACCGGCAGAACCTGCTCGACGGGCTGGACACCGAGGAGGCGGTCGCCCGTGCGGTCGGTACCGCCGGCTCCGCCGTGGTCTTCGCCGGCGCCACCGTGGTCATCGCCCTCGCCGGGCTGGCCGTGGTCAACATCCCGTTCCTGACCGTGATGGGTCTGGCGGCGGCCGGTACCGTCACCGTCGCCGTGCTCGTGGCGATCACGCTCCAGCCGGCGCTGCTCGGTTTCGCCGGCCGCCGGGTGCTGCCCCGCAAGCTCCGGAACACCACCGGCCCGGTCGAGGACAAGCCCGGTTTCGGGTTCCGCTGGGCCACCCTGGTCACCCGGCTACGCATCCCGGTGATCCTGGCCGGGCTGGTGGGGCTCGGCCTGCTCGCGCTGCCCGCTCCGGACATGCGGCTCGCCCTGCCGGACGCCAGCGCCGCCGCCGAGGGTTCGCCGGCCCGGGAGGCCGCCGACCTGACCAGCGAGGGCTTCGGTCCCGGCTTCAACGGGCGACTGGTGATCCTGGTCGACGGCGAGTCCGCGCAGGCCACCGGTGCCGCCGTACCGCAGGTCACCGCCGCCGCGCAGAAGACCGAGGGGGTACTGGCGGTCGCCCCGCCGAACATCAGCCCGGACGGCCGGACCGCCGTCATCGCGGTGATCCCGAAGACCGGGCCGACCGACGCCGCCACCGAGGACGTCGTACACGACATCCGGGCCAAGGTCGCCGACATTCCCGGCGCCGACGTCTCGCTGACCGGTATCACCGCGATCGGCATCGACGTGTCGGAGAAGCTCTCCGAGGCACTCCCGGTGTACCTGCTGCTCGTGGTCGGCCTGTCGGTACTGCTGCTGATGCTGGTCTTCCGGTCGGTGCTGGTACCGGTCAAGGCCGCGCTGGGCTTCCTGCTGACCGTGGCGGCAACCTTCGGTATCACCGTCGCCGTGTTCCAGCAGGGTCACCTGGCGGACCTGGTCGGGCTGGACACCCCCGGCCCGCTGGTCAGCTTCCTGCCGATCCTGCTCATCGGCATCCTCTTCGGGCTGGCCATGGACTACGAGGTGTTCCTGGTCTCCCGGATGCGGGAGGACTTCGTCCACGGTGACACCGCTGCCCAGGCCACCATCAACGGTATGGGCCACGGCGCCCGGGTGGTCACCGCCGCCGCGCTCATCATGATCTCGGTCTTCGGTGGCTTCGTCTTCCTCGACGACCCGGTCATCAAGTCGATGGGCTTCGCGCTGGCGGTCGGCGTCGCCATCGACGCGTTCGTGGTCCGGATGACCATCGTGCCGGCCGTGATGTCGTTGCTCGGCAAATCCGCCTGGTGGCTGCCCCGCTGGCTGGACCGGGCCCTGCCGAACGTGGACATCGAGGGCGAGAAGCTGCGCGCCGCGCTCGACGAGTCCGTCGGGGCGGGCGCCCGCCACTGACCGACGACGACGGCGTCCGCCACCGGCCCGACGGCGCCCGTCGCTGACTGGGCCGGTGGCGGCTGCCACTGATGGATGACGGGTCCGGTGGATGACGGGTCCACTGGATGACGGGTCCGGCAGCGGTGCCACCGCTGCCGGACCCTCTCCGTCCAGGGTCTCTCCGCTGCCGGACCGGTCCGCCCGTCCGAGGCCGCCGTACTCAGACGACGATGTCGGGGAAGGTGCGCGATCGTCCCCCACCGGTCTGGCCGGTTCCGAAGGTCCCGACGGTGTCATCGGTTCCGCCAGGTCCGACGGTGTCGTCGTACCGGTAGGTCAGTTCGTCGATCACGTCGACCACGCCCGGCGTGGACCGGACGAAGCCGACCGCCATCGCGGCCGTGCTCCGCCGGTCGACCCGGCCGGCCAGGCTCACCACCCCGTCGTCGACCCGGACGTGCAGGTCGGCGGGGTCGACCCGGAGCCCCGTCAGCACGTCCAGCACGGCCGCGAGGATCTCCTCGTCGCCGCGCGCGTAGAGGCGGACCAGATCGCGGCGGGACACGATGCCGAGCAGGTGCCGGCGTTCGTCCACCACCGGCAGCCGCTTCACCCCGGCCGCGTCGATCAGCCGGGCGGCGCCGGTCACCGAGGCGTCCGCGCTGATCGTCACCACCGGGTACGACATCAGGCCGGCGGCGTTCTCCCCGGCCGCCCTGCCCCGGCCCGCACCGAGCCGGCGTACCGCCAGTGGGTGGTACGGCTCGCGGTCGCTGTACTCCAGTTTGGCGAGCAGGTCCGCCTCGGAGACCAGCCCCAGCACCCGCCCCTCCGGGTCCACCACTGGTACCGCGCTTATCGAGTGCCGTACCAGCAGGTCGGCGATCTGGTGGTAGCCGGTCTCCGGGGCCACCGTGACCACGTCCCGGGTCATCACGTCCCTGACCCGCCACTGCTTGATCATCTCGGCCTCCTCGGTGACCGTCGCCGCGCTGCGGGGCCGCGCGGGCGGCCGTCGCCTTCGCCTCCAGCAGACCGCCGCAGGCCGGGTCCGGACCAGTCCCGGGGTACCCGCAACGACGGGACCTCCGGCCCCCTGTCACCGCGTGCGGGTTGTTAAGAAGGGGCCCTTCCTCTACCGAAAGCGTTAACGGGGGGCCCTTCCTTACACGCCGGCGGGGTAGGTTTCCATCTCGCCGGGGGCGGAGAGGG
>NZ_WVUH01000080.1 GCF_017614955.1 Micromonospora echinofusca | reverse complement strand
TCGGTGACCACCGCCCCGCCGCCCGCCGGTGACCTGGCCGCCGCCGCAGCCCGGGTGGAGCAGGCGATCAACAAGGTCCGGGATGCCCAGAAGTCCGGCAACTTCGAGCAGTACGGCCAGGCGCTGAAGGAACTGGACGAGGCGATGACCGCGTTCCAGGCGGCCCAGCGGGCGGCGGCGACCCCCGCACCCGGTGCCGGCAGCCCGGCTCCCACGCCGGGCGGCTGACCGCTCGGGAGCACGCTACGGGCCCGGTCCGTACCACCGCGGTGGTACGGACCGGGCCCGTTTTGCGGCACGAAGATCAGTGCGCTAGGGTTAACAGGCCGACGCGGGGTGGAGCAGCTCGGTAGCTCGCTGGGCTCATAACCCAGAGGTCGCAGGTTCAAATCCTGTCCCCGCTACAAAATGGGAAATCCCCCGAGGTTCGCCTCGGGGGATTTTTCGTATTCGGGTCGTCCCACCGTCACCGTCACCTGCCGCCGGTACCCGGGGCGCGGCGGGAAGTGGCGGGTGCCGCGCGGGCCGGTCGGCGGGTGCGGTAGGGTTAACAGGCCGACGCGGGGTGGAGCAGCTCGGTAGCTCGCTGGGCTCATAACCCAGAGGTCGCAGGTTCAAATCCTGTCCCCGCTACGAAATGGGAAGTCCCCCGAGGTTCGCCTCGGGGGACTTCTTCGTTCTCCGGTCCGCGTCATGACCCTTCTGCCCGGGCACCGCTGCCGACCTTGCCTGCCTGCGGGAGGATGAGGGCATGTCTTCTTGGGGTAGATGGTGGACACGGCTGACCGCGATCCTCGGTACGGCCGTACTGACACTCTTCGTACCGGTGGCGGCCTGGGCCTCGACCGGTACCGGCGAACTGGTGGTCGAGGCGGCCCGGCGAAAGTCGAAGGGCGGCGGATTCGGCTTCATCGGCCTGCTGTGCTGCCTGGTGGTCGTCGGCGGGATCGTACTGGCGATCGTCCTGATCATGCGGAAGCGGAACGGTCGCCGCTGAGCTGCCGGGCGCTGGGCGACTGCCCCGGGGAGACGGGTCAGCTGCTCAGCGCCGCATCCGCCTGACGGAGGAAACTGGTGGCGGCGGCCCGGCTGGTGAGCCGCCCCTGCTGGGTCGCCTCGGCGGCGGTCACCAGCAGGGCCCGGACCTTCGCGTGGCCCCGGGGCGGGGGTGGCGGTGCGCCGCCGAACCGGTCGGTCATCCCCACCTCGAACGCGGCCGACCGCTGCATCGCGGGGTCGGTGAGCGTCTCCTGGACGAGCCGTCGCACGCTCAGGTTGGCGTTCAGGCCACGTTCGGTGCCGAGCACCCGGCCCACCTCGACGTTGTTGGTCAGGAAGTTCAGCACGTCCACCACGAGTTCCGGGTGCCGCGTACCCCGGAAACCCGCCCAGTACATCGAGGCGCGCGCCCACTGGGCGGCCGGATCGCCCGGGTAGCTGACCAGGTCGAGCTCGTCCCGGGTGTACTTCTGGAGCTCCGGTAACTGGTTCGACCACATGAACGAGGTGGCGGCCTTGCCGGTGACCACCAGTTGCCGGGTGACATCCGTGCTGTTGGCGCGCTGCACCACGGCCGCTCCCGGGGTGGCCCGCCGGACCCGCGCCTCCTGCCAGAGGTCGAACCACCCGGTCAGGTCGGCGGTGGTGAAGCCGAGTTGCCGCCCCTGGTAGAACTCCTTGTTCTGACTGCGGAGCCAGTGCCAGAGCGCCTTCTGGTCGGCGGCCGGATCCATCGTGCCGGCCACCTGGCCGTCGCTGCGGCGGGTCAGGTCCGCAGCCCAGTCGATCAGTTCCGGGTACGACATGCCGATCGTCGGCGCGGGCAGGCCGAGCCGGCGGACCAGCGCCCGGTTGTAGACCATCGCGGCGGTGTTGCTCGCTGCGGCGACCGCCACGGTCTGCCCGTCCACCTGCCCGTACTGCACCAGGCTGCGGGGCAGGCCGCGCAGGTCGAGCCGGTTCTGCTGGACGTCCCGGGTGAGGTCGAGGAGGATCTCCCGTTCCGCGTACTCGGTGAGGTAGTTGTCGTCGATCTGGAACAGGTCCGGGATGTTGCCGCCCGCCGCCTGGGTGGCCAGCCGGTCGTAGTAGCCGGTGTTGCCCTGCCAGGTGACCTTGAACCGGACCTCGGGGTTCAGTTCCGAGTAGAGCTGGAGGGCCTGGCCGGTGAGTTCGGCCCGTTTCTGGCCGCCCCACCAGAACACGGACAGCTCGATCCGGCCCTTCTCCGGCGTGCCGGCCTCCTCGGTGCACCCGGTCAGGCCGCCCGCGATGGTGACCGGCGCGGCGAGCATCGCACCGAGCAGCCGGCGGCGCCGGGCATCGGCGACCGGGGCCCGACCGGGTCGGGACGGGACGAAGGGCAAGGAAACTCCTGGACATCGCACCGCAGCTGCGGTGATCGCGATATTTAACCCAAGGTACGAGGTGGGGTGTCAACCTCCGTCCGGTCAGCCGGACCGGACTCGGCGTCCGGATCTGACCGGTACCGGCCCGGCAACCGGACCGTCCGGTGGCAGCACCGGGCGGTCCGTCGCCACATGGTGTACTAGGGCCCGTGGAACTTCTGCACTCGGGCAAGGTCCGTGACGTGTACGCGGACGGCGACGACCTGATCCTGGTCGCCTCGGACCGGATCTCCGTCTACGACGTGGTGCTGCCGACGCCGATCCCGGACAAGGGCCGGTTGCTCACCGCGCTCTCCCTGTGGTGGTTCGAGCAACTCGCCGACCTGGTGCCGAACCACGTCCTCTCCGCCACCGACGTACCGGCCGAGTTCGCCGGCCGGGCGATCCGCTGCCGACGGCTGGAGATGGTCCCGGTGGAGTGCATCGCCCGGGGCTACCTGACCGGTTCCGGGCTGCGCGAGTACGAGCGGACCGGTGGCATCTGCGGGGTCACGCTGCCCCGTGGGCTGGTCGAGGCGTCGATCCTGCCCGAGCCGATCTTCACGCCCACCACCAAGGCACCGGTCGGCGAGCACGACGAGTTCATCACCTTCGACGAGGTGGTGGCGAAGGTCGGTGCGGAGACCGCCGAGCGGCTGCGCGAGATCACCGTCGACGTGTACCGGCGGGGCGCCGAACTCGCCGCCGACCGGGGCATCCTGGTCGCCGACACCAAGATCGAGTTGGGCTTCACCCCGGACGGGACCCTGGTCCTCGGCGACGAGGTGCTCACCTCCGACTCGTCGCGGTTCTGGCCCGCCGAGTCGTACCAGCCGGGACGGACCCAGTTCTCCTTCGACAAGCAGTACGTGCGGGACTGGGCGACCGGCAGCGGCTGGGACAAGCAGGCCCCCGCGCCGGAGGTGCCGGCGGAGGTCGTCGAGGTCACCCGGGCCCGGTACGTCGAGGTCTACGAGCGCCTGACCGGCCTGCGCTGGGACGGCTGACCGGCGGGTAGCGGGCGTCCAACGGGCCCGTCCGGTCGCCGGCCGGGCTCAGTCCTCCACCCAGTCCAGGGTGCGCCGGACCGCCTTGCGCCACTGGTGCAGTTCCCGGTCCCGGTGGGCCGGGTCCATCGCCGGCTCCCACCGGGCGTCCTCGCGCCACTGGTCCCGCAAGGTGGCCAGGTCCGGCCAGAACCCGACCGCCAGACCGGCCGCGTACGCCGCGCCCAGGCAGGTCGTCTCGCGTACCCCCGGCCGGACCACCGGTACGTCGAGGACGTCGGCGAGGAACTGCATCAGCAGCTCGTTGCCGGTCATCCCGCCGTCGACCCGGAGCCGGCGCAGCGCCACGTCCGAGTCGGCGTTCATCGCGTCGACCACCTCGCGGGTCTGCCAGGCGGACGCCTCCAGCACCGCCCGGGCCAGGTGGCCCCGGGTGATGTAGCCGGTCAACCCGGCGATCACGCCCCGGGCGTCGCTGCGCCAGTGCGGGGCGAAGAGCCCGGAGAAGGCCGGCACGATGTAGCAGCCGCCGTTGTCGTCCACGCTGCGGGCCAGCTCCTCGACCTCGCCGGCGGAGGAGATCAGCCCGAGGTTGTCCCGCAGCCACTGCACCAGCGAGCCGGTGACCGCGATCGCCCCCTCCAGGGCGTACGTCGCCGGCTCGGCGCCGATCCGGTAGCCGACCGTGGTGAGCAGGCCGTGCCGGGAGGCGACCGGGGTGGCGCCGGTGTTGAGCAGCAGGAAACTGCCGGTGCCGTACGTGCACTTGCCCTCGCCGGGGTGGAAGCAGGTCTGCCCGAACAGGGCGGCCTGCTGGTCGCCGAGGGCGCTGGCCACCGGCACCCCGGCCAGCGGGCCACCGGCGGTCCCGTAGACCTCGGCGGAGGAGCGGATCTCCGGGAGCATCGCCGCCGGGATGTCGAGGGCGGCGAGCAGCTCCGGATCCCAGTCGAGGGTGCGCAGGTCCATCAGCAGGGTACGGCTGGCGTTGGTCACGTCGGTCACGTGGCGGCCGGTCAGCTTCCAGATCAGCCAGCTGTCCATCGTGCCGAACAGCACCTCGCCCCGTTCGCCGCGCGCCCGCAGGCCGTCGACGTTCTCCAGCAGCCAGCGCAGCTTGGGGCCGGCGAAGTAGGTGGCCAGGGGGAGACCGGTGCGGTCGCGGAACCACTGCTCACCGCGGGCCGCCGCCAGGTCGGCCAGGAGCGGACCGGTCCGGGTGTCCTGCCAGACGATCGCGTTCGCCACCGGACGGCCGGTCGCCCGGTCCCAGACGACCGTGGTCTCCCGCTGGTTGGTGATGCCGACCGCGGCCAGCCGGTCCGGGCCGGCGCCGGTCGCGTCGAGTGCCTCGCCGACCACCTGTTCGACGTTGTGCCAGATCTCCTCGGCGTCGTGCTCCACCCAGCCGGGCCGGGGGAAGATCTGCCGGTGCTCGCGCTGGGCGACCGACACCGGTTCACCGGACCGGTTGAACACGATGCACCGGGACGAGGTGGTGCCCTGATCGATGGCGGCGACAAGCTCCTCGGTCACCGCAGCACCGTACCGCCGACCGACCGGTGCCGCACAGGGCCGGTCCGCGCGGGTGGCGGCGGTCAGTGCGACAGGTGACGACGGGTGGTGGGTACGGCGGCGGTGATGCGGACCGTCGTGCCGGCCGGCCCGGTGTCGATCGTCATCTCGTCGCTCAACCGCCGGGTGAGCCAGAGACCCCAGCCGCCGGTGCTGTCCGGGGCGGGCCGGGAGTCGTCGTCCAGCCGGGCGGGCGTGATCCCCGGCCCGGCGTCGGTGACCTCGCAGCACAGGATGCCCGGCTCGCGCCAGAGCCGGAGCCGACCCTGGCCGCCGCCGTGCCGCACCGCATTGGTGATCAGCTCGTTGACCGCGAGTACGAAGTCGTCCAGGCGCTCACCGGCCAGACCGGCGGCCTGCGCGCAGCCGGCGACGTCGTGCCGTAGACCGGTCACCCGGTCCCGGTCGAAAGCGACGGCGATGAGGGGCTCAGCTTCTATGGGCACCACCGTACGCCGTGTCAGGTGATCAGCGTCCGTCATGGCCCCGTCCTGCGGCTGGTCTCGGGAGATGGGGTGGCATTCACACCTTACGTCAGGGTATGCGCCGGGGGGCGGAAGCAGCCTCGGGGCGGCCGGCAGTGCTCAGGTCGGGTGGTCGTCCCACGTCGCGACGGGTATGGCAGGGTCGTCGCCATGCCGTCCGAGCCCGGCAGCCTCCAGGACCCCCTCTGGCGGGCTCTCGCCGTCTTCCGGTTCGCCTCGCTGGCGTACGTGGTGATCCTGGTGCTGCGTAACGCCACCGGGTACGCCCACCCGCTCGCCGCGTTGCCGGTACTGCTGCTGATGCTCGGCTGGACCGGGCTGGCCGCGTACGCCTATGCCCGGCCGACCTGGCGCGGCTGGCCGCTGCTGCTCGCGGACCTCTCCGCCGCCCTCGGCGTGCTGCTGGTCACCCCCTGGGTGGTGGGTCACGCGACGCTGGCCGACGGCGGGCCCACCCTGGGCGTCGCCTGGGTGGGTGGCCCGGTGGTGGCCTGGGCGATCTCCGGCGGGCGGCGCCGGGGGACGGTCGCGGCCCTGCTGTTGGCCGGCGCCGACCTGGTCGTCCGGGGCGGGTTCAACCAGTCCTGGCTGAACGGCGCCACCCTGATGCTGCTGGCCGCCCTCGCCGTCGGGCACGTCGCCCGGCTGGCGGTCACCGCCGAGGAACGCTTGCAGCGGGCGGTCGAACTGGAAGCGGCCACCCGGGAACGCGAGCGGCTCGCCCGGGGCATCCACGACTCCGTGCTCCAGGTGCTCGCGCTGGTCCAGCGGCGCGGGGCGCACCTCGACGGGGAGGCCGGCGAACTGGCCCGGCTGGCCGGGGAACAGGAGGCCGCCCTCCGCTCGTTGATCACCAGCCGACCGGCCGACGACGCCGGGAACTACGCCCTCGACCTGCGGACCGTCCTCGCCCGGTACGCCACGCCGACGGTTTCGATCGCCGCGCCCGCCTCCCCGGTCTGGTTGCCGGACCGGCTCGCCCGGGAACTGGGCGCGGCCATCGGGGCGGCCCTGGACAACGTCGCCCGGCACGCGGGTGGACGGGCCTGGGTGCTGGTCGAGGAGGAGCCGACGGCGGTCACCGTCTCGGTACGCGACGAGGGGCCGGGCATCCCGCCCGGCCGACTCGCCGAAGCCGCCGACCAGGGCCGGCTCGGGGTGGCCCAGTCGATCCGGGCCCGGCTCGCCGAGCTGGGCGGTACGGCCCGGATCCACTCGACGCCCGGGGAGGGTACCGAGGTGGAGCTGACCGTCCCCCGGCCCGCCGGGCCGGCCGGGACCGGCCGCCAGCCCGACTGAGCCGGTGCGGCCGGTGGCCACCAGGATCCGTGCGGCCGGTGGCCACCAGGATCCGTGCGGCCGGTGGCCACCAGGATCCGTGCGGCCGGTGGCCACCAGGATCCGTGCGGCCGGTGGCCACCAGGGTGAACGTGAGGTTTTCTACCCTGGACGCATGAGCGAACCGACGCCGGTACGGGTGATGGTGGTCGACGACCACCCGATGTGGCGGGAGGGCGTGGCCCGGGACCTCACCGAGGCGGGCCACCTGGTGGTCGCCACCAGCGGTGAGGGACGCCAGGCGGTACGCATCGCCGCCGCCGTCCGTCCCGACGTGGTGGTGCTCGACCTCCAGCTACCCGACGTCTCCGGGGTGGAGGTGATCCAGGGCCTGGTCACCGCGCTGCCGGAGGTGCGGGTACTGATGCTCTCGGCCAGCGGTGAACAGCAGAGCGTCCTCGACGCGGTCAAGGCCGGGGCCACCGGGTACCTGCTCAAGTCGGCCTCGCCCGCCGAGTTCCTGGATGCGGTGGGGCGTACCGCGCAGGGGGAACCGGTCTTCACGCCGGGGCTGGCCGGGCTGGTGCTCGGGGAGTACCGCCGACTGGCCAGCCAACCGGGCGGGAGCGCCGGCCGGGACGCCGCACCCCGGCTCACCGAACGGGAGACCGAGGTGCTGCGTCTGGTCGCCAAGGGGATGTCGTACAAGCAGATCGCGCAGCGGCTCGGTCTGTCCCACCGGACGGTGCAGAACCACGTGCAGAACACGTTGGGCAAGTTGCAACTGCACAACCGGGTGGAGCTGACCCGGTACGCCATCGAACAGGGGCTCGGCGACTGACCCGACCCGGTCGGCCCGGTCCCCGACCGCCCCGGCGGATTCCTCCGCCGTCGCCGGCCCCGGCGGGTCACTCCGGCGGCCGGGTCTCGTGGACGGCCAACTCCTCGGCCGAGGCGCCGCCACCGGCGGAACCGGCGTCGTACGCGACCGAATCGGTCTCCTGGTCGGTGTGCGCCCCCTCGTCCGGTTCCACGAGCCGGCCGACCTGGTGGTCGGCCACCGTACCCAGGTTGCCGTGATCGTAGATGGACACCGGTGAGGTGGGGTCCGACGTCGGGCCGGGATTGAGCACGTCCGCGTCGAACTGGGCCTGGGCGGCGGCCTCCTCGCTGTCCGCCTCGGCGGCGATCTCCGGGTCGACCGGGCCGGCCAACGGGTCGTCCACCGGGCGCTCCCACTGCTCCCGGTCCAGCTTGTAGTCGAGCGACTCGCCGTCGAGCTGCTCCTCGGCGGTGTTGCCGTACCGGTCGACAGCCACCGGCGACCGGTCACCCGGCAACTGCGCCGGGTCCGGGCCGTCTGCTTCCCGCCCGGTCCAGACGTCGTCGTTGGCGGTCGAGTCGTCGTCGGCGGTGTCCGGCAGGCCGTCCGCCTCCGGATCGGAGACGGGGGTCGGGTAGTCGTCATCGCGCATGGCTGATCACTACCCACTGCCTCTGCCCGATAACCGGAACCAAGGTGGCAAAAGGAACGCCGGTCGGCGGTCCACCAGCAGATCGGTGCCCTGCGGCCTCCTCCGGGCCGGCTCGGTACCGTGCGGTGTTCTCCGGGCCGGCTCAGTACTCTGCGGTGTCCTCCGGGTGGAAAACCGCCCAGACGACCTTCCCGTCCGGAACGAGCGTGTCACCCCACCGGCGGGCCACCGCGTCGATCAGCAGCAACCCCCGGCCGCCGGTGGCCGTCGGCGGCACCAGCCCGGCGTACGCGGTGCGCGCGAGGGACCAGTCCCGTACCGCCAGGCGCAACGCCCCGTCCCGTACCGCCAGTCGCAGGGTCATCGGGGTGTGCGCGTGGGTGACGACGTTGTTCACCATCTCGGTCACCGCGATGCAGCCCGCCCCGGCCAGCTCCGGTACACCCCACCCCAGGCAGGCTTCGGTGACCAGCTCGCGGGCCTGCTTGGCGGCACCCACCGCCGGTTCGAGCGGCACGTCGAGCGGAAGCACCGGCACCGAGCCGGCCAGCGCCTCGGCCGGGGTACGCGCCACCGGCACGCCGTGCCCGGCCCAGTCCCGGGCGGCCGCCCCGGTCTCCGCGTAGAGCAGCAGCTCGGACACCGGCCACTCGGCGGCGGCGGTGCGTACGTCGGCGAAGACCGCCCACCCGTCCGGCCCGTCGACCCGTAGCCCGGACACCTCCACCACCAGCGGACCCGGGTGATCGGCCCGTCGGGCGAGCAGCGTGTCCCGCAACGATCGGGCACCCGCCGGATCGAGCGTCCCGGTGGCCCGGACCAGCGTGTACGACCCGTCGCCCGTCACGAGACAGCGCACGTCGGTCGGCATGATCATGTCATTGTGCACCGCCCCGGCCGACCGCGCATCCGGCCGGTCAGCGGCGGGCATCGGCCCACCCCGTCCGCCGGGTCGGGCCGCGTCTCCGGGTCAGCGCAGCCACCGTACCGACCGCCGTGCCGGCCACCGCCAGGCCCACCGCGGCAGCCGACCGGACCGCCCGACGCCGGCGTCCCTGCCAACCGCCGTCCCGGCCGGCGACTCCGCTGGGTCGGAAGACGTTACCGCTGCTCTCCGGGCTCGCCGCCGCCCCGAACTGGGTCCGCCGGGCGTACCAGCCGAGCAGCCGTTCGGCGAGCGCGGGGGCGAGCCGCCAGTGCAGGCCGAGCAGCCGGGCGGAGCCCGGCGCGTACACCTCACGCCGGGGCCGCCGGAGCAGCCGGACGATGGTCTCGGCGACCACCTCCGGCGGGTACACCGGTGGTGGCGGGGTCAGTTCCTGACCACTGTGGTTGGCGGCGTGCCGGAAGAAGGGGGTGTCGATGGTCAGCGGGAGCACCGTGCAGACCGAGATGCCCGACCGGCCGGTGACCCGCAGCTCCTGCCGTACCGTGTCGGCGAGTCCGCGTACCCCGTGCTTCGCCGCGTTGTAGGCCGACTGGTACGGCATCGCCACCTCGGCCAGCACCGAGGCGTTCGTGACCAGCACGCCACCACCCGCCTCGGCCAGCCGGGGGAGTGCGGCCCGCATGCCGTTCGCCACCCCGAGCAGGTCCACCTCGATCACCCGACGGAACTCCGCCGCCGGGATCTCCTCGAACAGGCCGACCGTACCCACCGCCGCGTTGTTGACCCACGCGTCGATCCGGCCGAAGCCGTCGACCGCCCGGGCGGCCAGTTCCTCCACCGCCGCCGGGTCGGTGACGTCCGTGGGTACCGCCAGCGCCGTCCCCCCGAGGGCCCGGCACTGCTCCGCGACCACCGCCAACGCGGACGCGCTACGGGCGGCGAGGACGACGTTGGCCCCGCGTCGGGCCAGGGCGTGCGCGAGGGCGGTACCGATGCCACTGGAGGCACCCGTGATCACCACGGTGGCGTCGTCGAGACTGCGGGTCAGCGGCATTCTGTGCCCGTACCCCCGACGCCGGTCGGTCATGCGGGCCGCCGGGTCTCAATTCGGTCGCGGCGGTGTGCCGGTGCGCCCGGTGCGTTCCGTGTTCTTCCGGGCTCTTCCGGGCCGGGTCCGCCCATCCCGGGTGGGTTGCCACCAGCCGGTCCCGCCCGGTCGCCCGAGTTGGCAGGTTTCGGCTCGACGCCGCCCGGTTAGTGGGACTCTCTGACCGGAGGACTCTCGGCTCGTCGTACCCATGGAGGTGACCCATGCGAGTGGGCCTCGTCTGCGCACATCCCGGCCCGTCCCGACCCGACGGGTCCACCGTCGGCACGCACCAGCACCTTGCCCGGGTGGCCGCCGAACTGACCAGCCGCGGCCACGACGTACGGGTCTACGAACGACGCGACGACCCCGACCTGCCGGCCACCGAGGAACGCGGTGGCTACCGGGTCGAGCGGGTACCGGTCGGCCCGGCCCGGCCCACCCCGACCGCGAAACTGGTCCCGTACGTCGCCGAGTTCGGTCGGTGGCTGCGTGACCAGTGGTCGGGCGGATGGATCCCGGACGTGGTGCACGGCCACTTCTGGATCGGTGGACTCGCCGCCGCGAACGCGGTCCGGGAGACCTCGATCCCGGTGGTGCAGACGTTCCATTCGCTCGGCACCGAGCAGCAGCGCAGCCTCGGCGCGGCGTACCTCGGTCCACAGGAGCGGATCCCGCTGGAACGGGCCCTGACCCGGGCGGTCGACATCGCGGTCGCCCAGTGCTCAGACGAGGTCGACGAACTGACCCGGATGGGCCTGCAACGTGCCTCGGTCGCGGTGGTACCCGCCGGGGTCGACACCGAACACTTCCACCCCGACGGGGAGGCGGCGCCCCGGGAGCAGCGGGCCCGGATCCTGTCGGTCTGCGAGCTGTCCCCCGGCCACGGCCAGGAGGACCTGATCCAGGCGATGCGGCTGGTCGGCGACGCGGAACTGGTCATCGCGGGCGGACCGGCACCGGGCACCCTCAACGGGCACGCGGAGGCCCGCCGGCTGCGGGACCTGGCCCAGCGGGCCGGCGTGGGGGACCAGGTACGCCTGGTCGGCGCGGTGCCGCACGAGCAGATGCCGACCTGGTACCGCTCGGCCGACGTGGTCGCCTGCACACCCCGGTACGCCGCCGCCGGTCGGGTGCCGCTGGAGGCGATGGCGTGCGGCGTGCCGGTGGTCGGCTACGCCCGGGGCGGGGTGGCGGACACCGTGGTCGACGAGGTGACCGGACGGTTGGTCAAGCCCGGTGACGTACGCGGGCTCGGCATCACCCTGCGGCGGCTGCTCGCCGACGACGCCGGCCGGTTCGCGTACGGCCACGCGGCGGTCGACCGGGTCCGGTGCAGCTACACCTGGGAACGGACGGCCGGTGCGCTGGAGCGTCTCTACGAGCGGGTGGTACGCCGGCGCAAGCCGGTGGAGGCCGCCTGACCGGCTACGTGGCTGCCCAGCTTGAGCGGCTGGGCGCCATCCGCATCCCACAGTTCCAGCGCAACTTGGCTCGGCGGCCTGCGCAACCTGACCGGCTGGGTGGCTTGGCGGGCCGCGCAGGCCGACCGGCTGGGTGGCTTGGCGGGCTGCGCAGGCCGACCGGGTGGGTGGCTTGGCGGGCTGCGGCCCCGGCGGTGGGTGTTAAGAAGGGCCCCTTCCTATACCGGAAACGTTAAGCAGGGGCCCTTCCTTACCGGGGGTGGGTTTCTCGCGGTGACCGGCGGTGGCGTGGTGGTGCTGCGGTTCGGCGTACCGGGTCAGCCCGATCACCGAGGCCAGGGTGATCAGGAAACCGGCGGCGGCGAGCCATTCCCGCCCCGGCCAGATCTTGTCGTTGAGCAGCAGCAGGCCGACGATCGCGGCGGGTACCGCACCGGCGGCGTCCATCGCGGCCACCGCCGCCGTGGTCGAACCGCGCTGCATGGCCAGCCCGAGCAGCAACTGCCCGACGATCGAGTGCGCGATGAGCAGGTAGAGCAGCGGGTCGCGGAGGAAGGCGTCCCAGGTGGGGGCCGAGGCCAGCGGTCGGGCGGCCACCGCGGCGGCGGAGAACGCCAGCCCGGCCAGGGAACCGAGCGCCACCGAGCCGGGTGCGCCGTGCAGGCGTACCGCGAAGAAGCCGACCACGGCGATCACCGCCAGCGCCACGGCGAGCGCGACCAGGCCGGCCGTACCGAGTTGCTTCGACGGTGCCGGGCGGGCCGACAGCACCAGCGCGGTGATCCCGGTGAAGAGGAGCACCAGCAGGGCGATCTCGGCGGCCGGGAGGCGCCACTTGAGCACCACCACCCCCAGCACGGCGGTCACCCCGAGACCGGCCGCGACGCTGGCCTGGACGAGGAAGAGCGGCAGGTCCCGCCGGGCCAGGAAGGCGAGCACGAACCCGAGCATCTGGCAGCCCAGCCCGATCAGGTAGGTGCGGTGGCCGGCGAGCCGCAGCAGTAGCCCCGGGTCGAAGGTGTGGTGCACCGTCGTCCGGGTCGCCGCGACGGACTGGAGCAGGTTGGCGACACCGTACGCGGCGATCATCGCCGTGAGGAACCACCAGCCCGAGGAGACCACCTGGCGAGGATAGAGGTTGCCGCCGGGGTACGCGCGGTGGGCTGACCGGGGCCGGTGTCGTGCCGAGGGCTGACGCGCTAACCGAGCCGGGACAGGATCTCCGCGTGCAGCGCACCGTTGGTGGCCACCGAACTGCCGTCCCCCGGGGCGGGTCGACCGGTCAGGTCGGTGAACGTCCCGCCGGCTTCGGTGACGATCGGGACCAGCGCGGCGATGTCCCAGAGGGACAGTTCCGGCTCGACCATCACGTCCAGCGCGCCCTCGGCCAGCAGCATGTAACCGTAGAAGTCGCCGTACGCCCGGGTACGCCAGCAGGCCCGCAGCACGTCCAGCATGGCGGGGAGCCGGCCGGCGGCCTCCCACCCGTCCAGTGAGGCGTAGCAGAAGCTGGCGTCGCCGAGCTGGCGTACCCCGGAGACCCGGATCGGGGTGCCGGCGGCGGCGTCCGGCCCGGCGTACGCGCCGGCCCCGGTGGCGCCCCACCAGCGCCGGCCCAGTGCGGGGGCGGAGACCAGACCGAGTACCGGCCGGTCGTCCTCCAGCAGTGCGATCAGGGTCGCCCAGATGGGTACGCCCCGGATGTAGTTCTTCGTGCCGTCGATCGGGTCGACCACCCACCGTCGGCCACCGGTGCCGGCCGTCGCGCCGAACTCCTCGCCGATGATGCCGTCGGCGGGGCGCTGCGCGGCGAGCACCGCACGGATCTCCCGTTCCACGGCGGTGTCCGCGTCGGAGACCGGGGTCAGGTCGGGTTTCGCGTCGACCCGCAGGTCGAGGGCCCGGAACCGGTCCATCGAGACGGCGTCCGCGCGGTCGGCGAGCGTGTGGGCGAGGGCGAGGTCGGCGGCGTACCCGGTCATGCCGGTCACGCTAGTCGACCGGCGTCGACCCGCCGCGGTGGACCGCCGGGCGTCCCACCGGTGCCCGCCCGCCCCTGCCGATCTTGCAGTTGCGGCCCCGACAGAAGTGGCAAAGAGGACGAAAGTGGGGCCCAAAGTGCAAGATCAACCTGGCTGGGGTGGGTCATTCGGCGATGCCGGACCAGGAGGCCAGCAGCCGACGGTACGACGCCAACCGGCGCGGGTCGGCCCGGCCGGCCGCCACCCAGGCGTCGAGCGCGCAGTCCGGGTCGTCGGCCCGGTGCCCGCAGTTGACCGGACAGTCGACCGTCCCCTCCACCAGGTCGGGGAAGCCGTGCAGCAGGCTGTCGGCGGAGACGTGGGCCAGCCCGAAGCTGCGTACCCCGGGGGTGTCCACGATCCAGCCCGGGTCGGTCCGGCGGTCACCCACCGGGGGTAGCCGCAGGGCCACCGCGCTGGTCGAGGTGTGCCGTCCCCGGCCGATCGCGCTGACCGTACCCACCGCCCGGTCGGCGTCCGGTACCAGCCGGTTGACCAGCGTCGACTTGCCCACCCCGGAGTGCCCGACCAGCACCGACACCTGCCCGGCCAGCCGGTCGCGCACCTCGCCGAGGTCGGAGTCCGGGCGGACCAGCACGTAGGGCAGATCCAGCTCGGCGTAGTAGTCGAGCACCGGCTCCGGGCCGGCCAGGTCGGCCTTGGTCAGGCAGAGCAGGGGGGCGACCCCGGCGTCGTACGCGGCGACCAGGCAGCGGTCGACGAACCCGGTACGCGGTGGCGGGTCGGCCAGCGAACCGACGATGACGAGCTGGTCGGCGTTGGCCACGATGACCCGTTCCAGCCGCCCCTCGGCGGTGGTGTCGTCGTCGTCCGCGCTGCGCCGCAGCACCGAGGTCCGGTCGGCGATCCGGACGATCCGGGCCAGCGCCCCCGGGGCGCCGGAGGTGTCCCCGACCAGGCCGACCCGGTCACCGACCACCACCGACTTGCGGCCCAGTTCCCGGGCCCGCATCGCGGTGACGGTGCCCCCCTGCGGCAGGTCGGCGTCCGGGCCGCCGGTCAGCACGCAGGTGTACCGCCCACGGTCCACGGCGATCACGAACCCGTCGACCGCGTCGACGTGCCGGGGGCGGGTACGCGTGCGCGGGCGGGACGACCGCCCGGGTCGTACCCGTACGTCGTCCTCGTCGTACTCCCGCCGTCTGCCCGCCAGGACGGTCCCCTTCCGCGTCGGCCTACCGGTCGGTCCCTCCGGCCACCATTGCTGACCATAGCGCCGGGAAGTCCGGCATGGTCTTCGAGGTGCACCCCACGTCGCTCAGCTCGACCCCGGGCACGGCCAGCCCGATGACCGCGGCGGCGTGTGCGAGGCGGTGGTCGTCGTAGGTGCGGAAGGTCGTACCGCGCAGCGGGCGGGGGCGGATCTCCAGGCCGTCGGCCGACTCGGTGACGTCCGCGCCGAGCGCGGTGAACTCGGTGGCCAGCGCGGCCAGCCGGTCGGTCTCGTGCCCCCGGATGTGCCCGACGCCGGACAGCCGCGACGGCGAGTCGGCGAGCGTGGCCAACGCGGCCAGCACCGGGGTCAGCTCGCTGACGTCGGAGAGGTCGGCGTCCAGCCCGTGCACGGTGCCGGTGCCCCGTACGGTCAGCCCGTCGGTGTCCAGGGTCACCTCGGCGCCCATCCGGGCGAGCAGGTCACGCAGCGTGTCCACCGGCTGGGCGCTGCTGCGCGGCCAGTCCCGCAGGGTCACCGAACCCCCGGTGACCAGGGCGGCGGCGAAGAACGGCACCGCACCGGACAGGTCCGGCTCGATCGGCCAGCTCCGGGCGGAGAGCCGGCCGGGCTCGACCGTCCAGACGTCCGGCTCGCTGTCGTCGACCGCCGCCCCGGCGGCCCGCAGCATCTGCACGGTCATCCGCAGGTGCGGGGCGGACGGCACCGGCGGGCCGACGTGCCGGACCACCACCCCCCGGTCGAACGCGGGGGCGGCGAGCAGCAGACCGGAGACCAGTTGGCTGGAGGCGGAGGCGTCGATGACCACCTCACCGCCGGTCACCCCGCCGGTGCCGTACACGGTCAGCGGCAGGCCGCCGGTGGGGGCGGAGTCGATCCGGACCCCGAGCGACCGCAGTGCTCCGGTCAACGGCCCGAGCGGGCGCTTGCGGGCGTGCGGGTCACCGTCGAAGGTGACCGGCCCGTCGGACAGGGCGGCCACCGGCGGGACGAAGCGCATGATGGTGCCGGCGAGCCCGACGTCGACGTGGGCCGGCCCGTGCAGCGGGTGGGGGCGGACCAGCCAGCGCTCGTCGTCGGCGATCGAGACGTGCACGCCCAGTGCGCGCAGCCCGCCCGCCATCAGCTCGGTGTCCCGGGCGCGCAGCGGGCGCAGCAGGGTCGACGGGCCGGTACCCAGTGCGCTGAGCACCAGGGCGCGGGCGGTCATCGACTTGGAACCGGGTAACCGGAGGGTCGCCGTGATCGGATCGGAGGCGGTCGGGGCGGTCCACGGCTGCGGCGGCCGGGTCGCGGTCAGGTTCGCCACCCGTCCATTCTGCCCCGGCACGGCCCCTTCGCGGCGGACCGCCCGGTACCGGTCCCGGTTGGCGGGACAGTGGATCGGTCGGCGGGGCGCTAACGTACCCGCCATGTGCGGAAGGTACGCGACGACCCGCAGTGCGGCGGATCTCGGCGCGCTCTTCGAGGCGTACGACGACAGCGGCGGGCGGCTGGCCGTCGACTACAACGTCGCGCCGACCACCCCGGTGCCGGTCGTCCGGCTCGCCGACGGGGTACGCACCCTCTCCCTGGCCCGGTGGGGTCTGGTGCCGTCCTGGGCGAGGAACCCCGCCGGTGCGGCCCGCATGATCAACGCCCGGGTGGAGACGGTCGCCACCAGCCGGGCGTACGCCGCCCCGTTCCACCGGCACCGCTGTCTCGTGCCGGCCGACGGCTGGTACGAGTGGGTCCGGGGGGCGGACGGCCGCAAGCAGCCCTACTACCTGACCCCGGCCGACGGTCGGGTGCTCGCCTTCGCCGGCCTCTGGTCGCTGTGGCGGGGTGCCGACACCCCGTTGGCGACCTGCACGGTGCTCACCACCGGGGCGGTCGGGGCGTTGGCCGGGGTGCACCCCCGGATGCCGCTGCTGCTGCCCCAGGAGCGCTGGGCGTCCTGGCTGGCCGACGGGCCGGGTACGCCGGACCTGCTGGTCGCGCCGGACGAGGAGTGGCTGGCCGGGATCGAGGTCCGGCCGGTCGGCGCCGCCGTCGGCAACGTCCGCAACAACGGTCCACAGCTCGTCGAGCGGGTGCCGGTACCGTCGCCCCGGACGACCGTGGATCCGACGGAAATGACGCTGTTCTGATCGCCTTCGGTCGCATTGTCGCGTACTAATTTGTCACCATTCCCGCCGGATCGTCGCCCAATTAATTAGGCCAGTTTCCGGTGAACCCTTGTCCCGTCCCCGCCGAGTGCGATAGAACACAGCGCCGGTGGTGGGTGTCGATTTCGCACGGGGCGGGCGATGTTCATCGATGGGCCGGTCCCACGGGGGAGGTGGGTGGATGACACGGGCGCGAATGCCCCGTCCGCATGAGGTGGATGCCGCACGACGTGACCCGAGGTTGCTGCGTGCGATCAGTGAACGACGACTGGACGATGCCTGGCGTACCAGAGGCACCTGCCAGAGCGTGGATCCGGAGACATTCTTTCCGGCGCCGAACGAGCCGGCGGACACCGCCATCGCGTTCTGCCGTAGCTGTGACGTGCAGGGGCCCTGCCTGGCGTGGGCGCTGGAGGTCGGTGACTGCCACGGCGTGTGGGGCGGTACGACACCCCGGGAACGCCGGGCGATGCTGGTGGCCTGGCGCAGCGAGGTGGTGTCCGATCCGGACGCGGCCGACGACGCCGGTCCACCGGTCCGCGACCGCCTGTTGACCCTCGTGCCGCTCAGCCGCTGACCCGGTCCGCCGTCCGCTGGCCCGGTCCGCCGTCGGGGTACCGGGCCGGGCGGCACAATGGGCCGGTGCCCGACGAGACCCAGCGGATCGAGACGTCGCGCGGCCCGGCCCGGGTCGACCTGGACCACCCGGTCGGTGAGCCGGTGAGCCTGCTCGTGCTCGGCCACGGTGCCGGCGGGGACACCGACGCACCGGACCTGGTCGCGGTGGCCGGCGCGGCGCACCGTGCCGGGGTACGGGTGGCCCGGGTGACCCAGCCGTACCGGGTCGCCGGGCGTCGTGCGCCCGCCCCGGCGGGTCACCTCGACGATGCCTGGACCACCGTGCTCGGCTGGCTGCGCGGGCGGTTCGGGACCGCTGCCCCGTTGGTCGTCGGCGGACGCTCCAGCGGGGCCCGGGTGGCCTGCCGGACGGCCGGAGCGGTCGGCGCGGACGCGGTGCTGGCCCTGGCCTTCCCGCTGCACCCGCCGGGCCGTCCCGAGCGCAGCCGGGCCGAGGAGCTGGTCACCGGACTGCCCACGCTGGTGGTCAACGGCGACCGGGACCCGTTCGGCCTGCCGGCCGGGTCGCCGACGGTACGGGTCGAGGTACGCCCCGGCGAGCGGCACGACCTGCGGGGCGACCCGGCCGGTACCGCGGCCGTGGTGCTCGGCTGGCTGCGGGCGCACGGCTGGGCCCGCTGAGCAGCCGTCCGGAGGGCTGCGTACCACGCCGGGCGTTTCCGTGGCCGGCGCAGGTCGTTGCATTCGGTGGTGCCGGCCGGCGTGCCCGCCGACGGTGCCATCCTCCCAGGTCCTTCCTGGTCCCGGCGGTGACTTCCGGTGGTCGCCGGGGCCAGGAAGAGGACGGTGGGTGGAATGCGCCGCCGGGCCCCCGGTGTTACCCCCTTTCGGGAAACCACACCGAGGCGAGGGGGTTGACGGGTGCCGACCGAGACACGGAGCCCGGACTGCGACCGGCAGGCGGCACAGCTGCGACAGCTGTTGCAGGGTCCGGCGTGGCCGGTGTCACCGCCGGCCGTCGGAACGGCGGTGAGTACCAGCACACCCGGCGGAAGTGAATCTACCGGCCGGCCGTTGCGCGTATCCTCGGCGAGACAGCAGCCGACGCGAGGAGATGTGCGGTTGACCACCGAGAAGACGGACGAGCGACGGGCCCGCTTCGAGCGGGACGCACTGCCCTTCGTCGATCAGCTCTACGCCGCCGGCCTGCGGATGACCCGCAACCCGGCCGACGCGGAGGACCTGGTCCAGGAGACCTACCTGAAGGCCTTCGCGGCCTTCCACCAGTTCGAACAGGGCACCAACCTGAAGGCCTGGCTCTACCGGATCCTGACCAACACCTACATCAACTCCTACCGTCGGCGGCAGCGCCAGCCGATCCAGGCGCCCACCGAGGAGATCACCGACTGGCAGCTTGCCGAGGCCGAGTCGCACACCTCCAGTGGCCTGCGTTCGGCGGAGACCGAGGCGCTGGACCGGCTGCCGGACACCGACGTCAAGGAGGCGCTCCAGCAGTTGCCCGAGGAGTTCCGGCTGGCGGTCTACCTGACCGACGTCGAGGGCTTTTCGTACAAGGAGGTCGCCGACATCATGGGTACGCCCATCGGTACGGTGATGTCCCGGTTGCACCGTGGTCGGCGCAATCTGCGTAAGCTGCTTGAGCGCTACGCCGCCGAGCGTGGCTTCACGGCCGCCCAGCCGGGTGGGTCGACCGCTGCGGCGAGCCGGGAGGTGTGACGTGAGCTGCGGAGATCCGCACGAGACCGACTGCCGCGAGGTGCTCGCCGAGGTCTACCTCTACCTCGATCTGGAATGCGCCGACGAACGACGTGAACTGATCCGGCACCATCTCGACGAATGCGGCCCGTGCCTCCGGGAGTACGGCATCGAGCAGGAGGTCAAGGCGCTCGTCGCCCGCTGCTGCGGGAACGAGACCGCCCCGACCGAACTGCGCGACCGCCTCCGGGTACGACTCAGCGAACTGGTCGTCTTCGAGACCTCGGAGTCCCGGGAACTCGCCGACTGAGAGCGTCCGGCAGGACCGTCACCGGCCAGATCCGGAAGACGAACGGGTACGGCCCGGATCCCCAGGGGATCCGGGCCGTACCCGTTTCACCGGCTGCTTGCCCCGGTCAGGAGTTGGGGCGCTTGCCGTGGTTCGCCGAGCTCTTCTTCCGGGCCTTCTTCTTCCGGGCCTTCTTTGCCATGTCGACCTCCTCGTTTCCTGGTCATCGTCCGCGTGGTCACGGCCGCGGCGCCGCCGGGCCCCCGTGGCGGGCAGCGCCGGTGTCCGACCCGCTGATGCTAGTCGCGCCCGCTCGGCCCCTGCCGGGGGCGGGCACATGATTGGATACCGTTCGCATGCACACTCACTGACGAGGGAGGGCCCCGCCGTGGCCGAGGAGATCCGCGCCGAGATGGTGGCGAACGTCTGGAAGGTGGTCGTGTCCACCGGGGACACCGTCTCGGAGGGTGACACGCTGGTCATCCTGGAGTCCATGAAGATGGAGATCCCGGTGGTGGCGGAGTCCGACGGGGTCGTCGAGCAGCTCGCGGTGAACGAGGGCGACGTGGTGCAGGACGGTGACCTGATCGCGGTGATCGGTTGACCGGGCCGGTCGTGCCCACCGCCGGCCCACCCGTGGGTGCCACTGGGCCGGTCGTGCGTGCCGCCGGGCCCGCCGACTTCCCGGCGGTCGCCCAACTGACCCTCGCCGCCTACCGCGCCGACGGTCAGTTGGACAGCGACGGCCGCTATGCGGCGGTACTCGCCGACGTGGCGACCCGGGCCGCCGACGGTACGGTCCTGGTCGCCGCGGATCCGGCCACCGGCGAACTGCTCGGCTCGGTGACGTTCGTGCTGCCGGGCAGCCGGTACGCGGAGATCTCGGGCCCCGGTGAGGCCGAGTTCCGGATGCTGGCGGTGCACCCCGACGCGCAGGGGCGGGGGGTCGGCGAGCTGCTCATCCGCTCGTGCGCCGAACGGGCCGTACGGTCGGGCCGCCGGGCCCTGGTGATCTGCACCCGGCGCGGGTTCGCCGGTGTCGCACAGCGCATCTACGCCCGGCTGGGGTTCACCCGGACACCCGAGCGGGACTGGTCCCCGGCCCCGGGGGTGGACCTGATGGCGCTCCGCCTGGACCTGGCCGGGGCGGATGGGGTCCCGGTGGGGGTCGGGTCGCCGTCCGGCGGTACCGGGTAGCGGCCGGGCCCCGGTAGCGCCGGTATCCCTGGTCGATTTCGGTATCCCTGGTCGATCCCGGTCGACCTGCCCGGATGCCGGTCAACCCTCCCGGATGCCGGCGAGCAGTTCCTCGGCGACCTCCAGGGCGATCCGCTTCCGCTCCACGTCGGTGATGTCCGGTGCGCGCAGGGTGAACCAGCTGCTGTGGATCGCGAACAGCGACAGCACGGCGCGGAGCTGGGCCTGCGGTGACTCGTCCCCCCGGGCCAGGACGTCGGCCAGTTGGAGCAGCCGGTCCCGCATCTGCTGCCCGGCGACGAGGTTCTTCAGGGCGGTCTGGTTCTGCTCGAAGAACCGCATCACCGACGGTTGCTCGTCGGCGAACATCGTGTCGGCGTACCGGGCGAGCAGCTCGCGTCGGTTGGCCAGGGTGGCCGGTTGCCCGGCGGCCCAGTTGATCAGCTCGTCCATCCGGTCGAGCCGTTCCTCCACGAAACTGGAGACGATCTCGTCCTTGCTGCGGAAGTGGTAGTAGAGGGCGGCCTTGGTGACGCCCAACCGTTCGGAGATCTCCCGGAGTGAGGTCTTCTCGTACCCCTGCTCGGTGAAGAGCTCCAGCGCGACGGCCCGGATGCGGCCCCGGGTGCCCCCTGTGCTCTCACTCACCGAATACCCCTATCCCGCTTGACGGCCATGTCGGCACCAACTTACCGTCCGGCTAGTAAGCTAACTAGCCGGGCGGCAAGTAAGTCAGCAAAATCTCAGGGGGAGCCTACCCATGACCGCAACCGTGCCCGAGCAACGACCCAACGTCCGGTTGGTGCTCTTCGCTCTCATGATCACGATGATGCTCGCGATGCTCGACAACATGATCGTCAGCACGGCGTTGCCGCGGATCGTGGGGGACTTCGGCGGGCTCGACCACTTCACCTGGGTGGTCACCGCGTACGTGCTCGGTACCACCGTCTCCACACCCATCTGGGGCAAGCTCGGCGACCTGTACGGCCGCAAGACCACCTTCCTCACCTCGGTGGTGATCTTCCTGGTCGCCTCTGCGCTCTGCGGGATGTCCGGCTCCGGGCTGTTCGGCGGCCCGCAGGACGGCATGATCCAGCTCATCGGGTTCCGGGCACTCCAGGGGCTCGGTGCCGGCGGCCTGATGGTCGGGGTCATGGCCATCATCGGTGACCTGGTGCCGCCCCGGGAGCGGGGGCGCTACCAGGGCATGATGGCCGGCATCATGGCCATCGCCATGGTGGCCGGACCGCTCGTCGGCGGGTTCATCACCGACCACCTCTCCTGGCGCTGGGCGTTCTACGTCAACCTGCCGCTCGGTGGGGTGGCCCTGGTGCTGCTCGTCGCCACCCTGCGGTTGCCGAGGTACCGCACCGAGCACCGGATCGACTGGCTCGGTGCCGCCCTGCTCTCCGTGGGCATCACCGCCATCGTGCTCATCACCACCTGGGGCGGCAACGAGTACGACTGGACGTCGCCGCAGATCCTCGGCCTGGCCGGGCTGGCCGTCCTCACCCTGGCGGTCTTCGCGCTGGTGGAGCGACGGGCACCGGAACCGATCCTGCCGCTCGGTCTCTTCGCCAACCGTAACTTCGCCCTGATCTCGGTCATCGGGTTCCTGCTCGGCTTCGGGATGTTCGGTGCGATGAACTTCCTGCCGATGTTCCAGCAGACCGTGCAGGGGGCCTCAGCCACCAACAGTGGCCTGCTGCTGCTGCCGTTGATGTTCGGCATGCTGGTCGTCTCGATCGTCATCGGTCGGGCCATCACCCGGACCGGTCGGTACCGGATCTACCCGATCGTCGGTGGCGTGGTGATGACGGCCGGCCTGGGACTGCTGACCCTGCTCGACGTGCACACCAGCAAGGTCGAGTCGTCGATCTACATGGTGGTGCTCGGCGTCGGGATGGGCTTCCTGATGCAGACCTCGATGCTGATCGCGCAGAACAGCGTCGAACAGCGGGACCTGGGGGCGGCGAGCGGCGCGGCCACCTTCTTCCGCTCCATCGGTGGCTCCTTCGGTATCTCGCTGTTCGGTGCGATCTTCGCCAACCGGCTCGGTGACTCGGCCGCCGGTGCGGCGTTCAGCGGCGGTGGCGAAGGCGCCTCCTTCAACCTGGACGCGCTGCGGACCCTGCCTCCGGCGGAGCGGCTGGCCGTGCTCAGCGGGCTTGCCGACGCCATCTCCGGGGTCTTCGTCTGGGCGGTGCTCTTCGCCGTGGCGGTGCCGGTGCTCGCCTGGTTCATCAAGGAGATCCCGCTGCGCAGCACCAACGAGCCGTCCGCCCCGCCGGCTGACGGGCCCCCGGCCGCCCAGGTCGACGGGCCGTCCGTCGCCGCCGGTACGGATCGGGGCGCCGTCGACCGGACCCGTCGGGGCGCCCGGCAGACCCCGGAGGAACAGGCCGAGACCGCCCTCGCCACCACCCCGCTGCACTGATCCCGGCCACCCGCGCACCTGATCC
>NZ_WVUH01000007.1 GCF_017614955.1 Micromonospora echinofusca | reverse complement strand
GGGGTGGACCTGCCCGCCCCGGAGAGCGGTACGCCGGTCCCGCTCACCGCCCAGCAGGAGAACTTCTTCGGCTGGATGTACGCCACCGAGGAACTCCGCGACGTCGGGCCGATCAGCGTCGCCATCCGCATCACCGACCAGTTCGACGTCGACCGGCTGGCCCGCAGCCTGCGCGTGCTGGTACGACGACACGAGTCGCTGCGGACAGTGTTCACGCACCGGCCCGGCGAGCACCACGCGTACGTGCTGCCCGACTGCCCGCCCCGGGTCACGGTGGTCCGGGCCGCCGGAGCGGACCTGGCCGCCCGGCTCGCCGAGGCGGCCGTGCGCGTCCGCGCCGACCGGGAACACGGTTTCGACCTGAACACCGGGCCCCTGGTCCGGGCCATCGTGGTCCGGGTCGACGAGGACGACCACGTGCTCGGTCTCGCCGTGCACCATCTCGTGTTCGACGGCTGGTCGATGGGGGTGCTGCTCCGCGAACTCGGCCTGGTCTACTCCGCGTCGCGGACCGGCCTGCCCGCCGGGCTGCCGCCGCTGCCGATCGCCTATCCGGACGCGGTGGCGTGGACCCGCGCCCAGTGGCCGCGCACCCGGGAGTTCTGGCGCCGGCACCTCGACGGGGCGCCGAACGGGATCGACCCGTTCCCCGGCCGGTTGCCCGCGCTTCGGCTGCGCAGCGCCTCGCTGGAGTTCCGGCTCGGGCCGGCGGACGCGGACCGGCTGCGCGGGTACGCCCGGGACCGGGGCGCCAGCATGTTCATGCTGGCGGCAGCGGCCTGGGTGGCGGTGTTGTCCCGGTGGAGCGGTGCGTCCGAGCTGGTGCTGATGTCCCCGGTGCCGGGCCGGACCCGGCCGGAGTTCGCGCCGCTGCTCGGCTGCCTGGTGCAGTCGCTGCTGCTGCGGCTGGACACGTACGCCGACCCGTCGTTCGACGAGCTGCTGGCCCGGGTACGGGACACCGCGCTGGCCGCGATCGACCAGCAGTACTACCCGTACGCCGAGTTCTATCCCCGGTTCCCGCACGCGGCCTGGTTGCGGTTCGAAAGCTGGGGCGGGAGCACGCACTTCCCCGGTCTGGTGTCCGAGCCGTTCGAGCTGCCGCGAGCACTGGACGCCGAGTGGGCCACCCCGGACGGCGAACCCGACCTGGGTCTACCGGAGCTGGCCATGCAGGAACAGCCGGACGGCTCGATCAGCGGCTGGCTGCTGTGGAACGCGTACGCGTTCGAGCGGTCCACGATGGACGAGATCACGGCGGTGCTGGTCCGGCTCCTGCGGGACCTGCCCGAGCGGGCCGGTCACCGGTTGGCGTACCTGACCGACCCGGACCGGCCCGGACCGACGGCGGTCACCGCTCCGGCCACCCCGGTCCCCCAGGTGAACGCGACGGAGGCGACGTGACGACAGTACACAGTCCGGAACTGACCCGGTTCCCGGCCAGCGCGGCCCAGCACGGCATGTGGTTCACCGAACAGCTCGGCACCGCCGGCACCGCGTACCACATGCCGCTACCGGTCCGGTTGACCGGTGACCTCGACGTGCCCGCCCTGGCCGACGCGGTCGCCGCCACGGTGGCCCGGCATCCGGTCCTCGGGAGCGCGTTCGTCGAGCAGGACGGCGAGCTGTGGTCGGTACCGGCCGAGGTCGAACCCCGACTCACGGTGTGCGACAACCCGGCCGGCCCGGTCGCCGACCTGGTCCGGTCGGAGACCCTACGCCCGTTCGACCTGCGACGCGGGCCGCTGGTCCGGTTCACCCTGATCCGCGAGGCGACCCGGTCGCGGCACCTGCTGCTGATCGTCGCCCACCACCTGGTCTTCGACGGCAGCTCCAAGGACATCCTGGTCCGCGACCTGGGTGAGCTGTACCGCGAGCGGGTCGGGGGGCGGCCGGCGGACCTGCCGCCGTTGGCGACGTCGTACGCCCGACACGCCACCACCGAGCCGGCCCGCCTCGCCGGGGAGCACGACCCGGCCGCCGCGTTCTGGGCCGGGCACTGGCGGGAACCGGCCGCGCCGGTCCTGCCCGGCCTGCGCCGGCAGCAACGCGACGCCCGACCGGGCGCCACCCTCGACCGGACCGTCGACGGCCGGCGGCACGCCGCCCTGACGGCGCTGGCCGACAGCCTCGGCGCCACCCGGTTCGAGGTACTGCTCGCCGGGGTGCACGCACTGCTGTACCGGTACGGCGCCGCCGAGCCGACGGTCGCGGTCGACCTCGGTACCCGGACCGCAGCCACCCACGACTGCGTCGGACTCTTCGTCAACGAGGTGCCGGTCGGCGTCCGACCGGCGGCCGACCAGTCGTTCCGGGAGCTGGTCGCCACCGTCCGGGCCGGCCTGCGCGAACGGTACCGGTTCCGGGCCACCCCGCTGGCCCGGGTCACCGCCGGCTTCCGGCCACGGGTCGCGCTCGGCCCGGTGTCGATCAGCTACCGTCGGCAGGACAGCCCACCCGGGTTCGCCGGACTCGACGCCGACATCGAGTGGACGGCCTTCAACCACACCGCGCGCAACGCCCTGCACCTCCAGATGCTGGACCGGCCGGACCGGCTCACGACGAGGTTCCAGTACAGCCCGGACACCCTGGACGAGGCGTCCGTCCGCCGGATCGCCGGGCACCTGGACACCCTGCTGGCCGCCGCCACCGCCGCACCGGACACCCCGCTCGCCGCGCTGGACATGCTGGACACGTCGGAACGTGCGCTCCTGACCGGCGGGTGGGGACCGGTCGACACCGGCCCGGCGCCGTCGAGCACGGGCGTCCGGCCGCCGGCCCTCCGGGCCGCGCGGACCCTGCCGGAGTTCTTCGTCGCCTGGGCGGCGGCCACCCCGGACGCCCCCGCCATCGGCTTCGGCGACGACCTGTGGACGTACCGTCGGCTGGACGAGGCGTCGGCCCGGCTCGCCCGGCGGCTGGGCCGGGCCGGCGTACGACCGGGCGACCGGGTCGCGGTGCGGGCCGGTCGGACCCCGGCACTGCTGGTCGGGCTGCTCGGCGTGCTCCGCGCCGGGGCGGCGTACCTGCCGCTCGACCCGGACCACCCGGTGGCCCGGACCGGGGCGATCCTGGCCGACGCCGGGCCGGTGCTCCTGCTCACCGACCGCACCGACCTGACCCCGGCCTGCCCCGTCCTGCCGCTGCCCGCCCCGGGCCACGGCACGCACAGCGGCGACGCCGGGGACGACCCGGACGACCGTCCGCTGCCGACGGTCGACCCGGACCTGCCGGCGTACCTGATCTACACCTCCGGCTCCACGGGGCGGCCCAAGGGGGTGCAGATCAGGCACCGGGCCCTGACCGGTCTGCTCACCGTGATGCGCGACCTGACCGGCACCGGACCGGGCGACGCCTGGCTCGCGCTCGCCTCGGCCGCGTTCGACATGTCCGTCCCGGAACTCTTCCTGCCACTGGTCACCGGCGGCCGGACGGAACTGGCCGGCGAGTCCGGGACCCGTGACGGCGCGGCGCTGTGCCGCCTGATCCGCCAGCACCGGGTCACCCACGTGCACGCGACCCCCTCGACCTGGCGGCTGCTGGTCGACGCCGGCTTCGCCGACCCGACCGTGGTCGGGTTCAGTGGGGCCGAGCCGCTGCCGCCGGCACTCGCCCGAGAGGTACGCGCCCGGGTGGGCCGGCTGTGGAACCTGTACGGGCCGACCGAGGCGACGGTCTGGGCCACCGCCGTGGAACTGCCCGACCCGGTGGAGGCGATCACCATCGGTCGGCCCCTGCCCGGCACCGGGCTGTACCTGCTCGACGACCGGCTCGCCCTGGTACCGATCGGCGTGCCCGGCGAGGTGTACCTGGGCGGAACCGGCCTCGCCGACGGATACCCGGGCCGGCCCGGCCTGACCGCCGCCCACTTCCTGCCCGATCCGTACGGGCCGCCGGGTTCCCGGCTCTACCGCACCGGCGACCTGGGCCGGTACCGGCCGGACGGGCAGGTGGAGTTCCTCGGCCGGGCCGACCACCAGGTCAAGATCCGTGGCTACCGGGTGGAACCCGGGGAGATCGAGGCCCGGCTGGCGGAGCACCCGGCGGTGGCCGCCTGCGCGGTGGTGCTGCGCGACGACGTCGTACCCGGACCGGACGGCACCGACGGCGGCGACCCGCGTCTGGTCGGGTACCTGGTCCGCCGGCCGGGCGCGGTGGTACCCGAGGCGGCGGCGCTGCGGCAGCACCTGGCCCGGAACCTGCCGTCGTACATGCTGCCGAACGTGTTCGTGGAGCTGTCCGAGCTGCCGCGTACGCCGAACGGCAAGCTGGACCGCGCCGCACTGCCCGAGCCGGCACCGCCCGAGCCGGTCGACGACCCGGTCGACCCGCCCGGGTACACCGGCCTCGCCGCGCAGATCCTCGGCATCTGGCGGCAGGTGCTGCGGGTGGACGACATCGGCCCGGAGGACGACCTGTTCGACCTCGGGGGGCACTCGTTGACGGTCACCCAGATCGCCGCCCGGATGCGTCGGGACCTGGGCGTCGACCTGCCACTGCACGTCTTCTTCGACAGCCCGACCGTCGCCGGGTTGGTCGCCGCCGCGCAGTCGGACGTGACCGTGGCGCGGCGGAATGGCTGAAGCCGTGACCGGACGAGGAGGAGGCGAACCGGTGTCACCCACCACCGACCGCGACGGGGGACGACCCCGGGCGACGTCGTCCGGCAGCGTCGGGGACGCCGTCGCCGACCTGTCCCCGCAGCGGCAGGCGCTGCTGCTGCGCAAACTCGCCGAACGTGGGCTGGCCGGGACGGCCGGTACCACCGCACCGGCCATCGCGCGGCAGCCCCGGACCGGGCCGGACCAGCGGTTCGTCTGCTCGTCCGGGCAGCGTCGGATGTGGCTGTCCAGCCAGTACGATCCCACCGACCCGTCGTTCCACGTGGCGGTGTCCCTGCGGTTCACCGGCCGGTTGCGGGTCGACGCCCTCCGGCACGCCCTGTCCGACCTGGTCCAGCGGCACGAGGTGCTGCGCACGGTGTACGTCGGCGAGGACGGCGAACCACGGCAGGTGGTCCGGGCCACGATGGTCGTACCGATGACCGAGGTCGACCTGCGTGACCTGCCGGCGGCGGACCGGGAGACCCGGGCCCGGGAGCTGGGCCGCGCCGCCTTCGCAACCCCGTTCGACCTGGCCACCGGCCCGGTCCTGCGGGCCGCGCTGTACCGGCTGGCCGACGACGGGCACGTACTGATGGTGACCGTGCACCACATCGCCATCGACGGCTGGTCGATCGGCAACGCGCTACGCGAACTGGCGGTGTGCTACTCCCGCCGACTCGACGGCACCGACCCGCCACCGCCGTTGCCCGAGCTGGCCGTGCAGTACGCCGACTACGCGCACTGGCAGCAGCAGGCCCTGGCCGGCGACGGCGAACTGGCGTCCGGGCTCGACTTCTGGCGCCGGCAGTTGGCCGCACCCCGTACGGACACCGAACTGCCGACGACCCGACGCCGGGCCGGCACGGTCGACGGCGGCGGGAACGGCGGCAAGGTGATCGTGATGCTCCCCCCGGACCTGCTCGACGGGCTGCGCCGGGCCGCCGGGACGACCCGGGGCACCACACCGTTCGTCCTGCTGCTCACCGCGTTCAAGGCCCTGCTGATGCGGTACACCGCGACGCCCGACGTGACCGTCGGCACGCTGGTCGCCGCCCGTACCCAGGTGGAGTTGGAGCCGCTGGTCGGCTACTTCGCCAACCCGCTCGCGCTGCGTACCCGGCTCGACCCGGGCTGGACCTTCACCGAGGCGGTGGCCCGGGTCCGCAGCACGGTGATCGACGGCTTCGCCCACCAGGGCGTGCCCTTCGACCTGGTGGTGCAGGAGCTGGCGCCCCGCCGGGACGCCGACCGGCACCCGTTCTTCCAGTCCGCGATGATCATGCACAACTTCGACAACGGCGGCGGCGGTTCGGGCTGGCCCGGACTGGACGTGCGGTGGTGGGACGGCGCGCTCGACGACATGCTGTTCGACCTGACCCTGGTCGGGGTACCGCAGCCCGACGGTGCGGTGGAGGTGACCTTCTCCTACCGGACCGAGGTGTTCGACCACGCCGACGTCGAACGGCTGGCCGGACACTTCCTCCAGTTGCTCACCGCGCTCCGCACCGACCCCGGGCGGTGCCTGGGTGACCTGCCGCTGCTGACCCCGGCGGAACGGCAGCGGATGCTGACCGACTGGCAGGGCCCGGTACGGGCCGGGACGACGACCTTTCCCGCCCTGTGGCGGCAGTCGGTACGGCGGCACCCGGACGCGGTCGCGGTGTCGGCCGCCGACGGGGACCTGTCGTACCGGGAACTGGACCTGCGGGCCGACCGGCTCGCGCAACGGCTACGCGCCACCGGTGTGCGACCGGAGGACCCGGTCGGCATCTGCCTGGACCGAAGCTCCGCGCTGCTGGTGGCGGTGCTCGGGGTGTGGCGGGCCGGGGCGGCGTACGTCCCGCTGGACCCGAGCTTCCCGGTCGAACGACTCCGGATGATGGTGGCGGACGCGGGGGTGGCCGTCCTGGTCACCGAGACGCCGGTGCACGACCGGCTGGCCGGGCTCTGCGCGGCGGTTCCCGAGGTGATCTACCTGGACCGGGAGCGGACGGACCCGACCACGCCGACGGTCCCGCCGACGGTCACCGGGCCGCACGCCGACCAGCTCGCCTACGTGATCTACACGTCCGGGTCGACCGGGCGACCGAAGGGCGTCGAGGTCAGTCACGGCGCGGTGGGCAACCTGCTCTGCTCCTTCGCCGGGTCACTCGGCCTGACCCCGGCCGACCGGCTGCTCGCGGTCACCACGCTGTCGTTCGACATCTCCGTGCTGGAGCTGCTGCTGCCACTGGTCACCGGGGCCCGGACGGTGATCGCCGACAACGTCGAGGTGACCGACGGGGTCGCGCTCCGTACCCGGGCCAGGGCGAGCGGGGCCACCGTCATGCAGGCCACCCCGGCGACCTGGCGGATGCTGCTGTCCGCCGGCGGGGTGCCGGACCCGGTCCGGCACCGGCTGTGCGGCGGCGAGGCGTTCTCGCGGGACCTGACCGCCGCGCTGGCCGGCGGGACACTGTGGAACGTCTACGGGCCGACCGAGACCACGGTCTGGTCCGCCGCCGGGGTGGTCGAACCGTCGGACGGACCGGTGAGCATCGGCCCCCCGATCGGGAACACCCACATCCACCTGCTCGACGACCGGGGTCAGCCGGTGCCGGTCGGGGTTACCGGCGAGGTGTTCATCGGTGGCGCCGGGGTGGCCCGGGGCTACCGGGGCCGGGCAGCGCTGACCGCCGACCGGTTCGTACCCGACCCGTTCACCGACACTCCGGGCGCCCGGATGTACGCCACCGGTGACCTGGCCCGCCGGCTGCCCGACGGACGGCTGGAGTTCCTCGGCCGGGGTGACCAGCAGGTGAAGGTGCGCGGCTTCCGGGTGGAGCTGGGCGAGATCGAGGCGGTGCTGCGTACCCACGACGACCTGGTTTGGGACGCCGCCGTGGCCGCCTGGACCGGCGGTGCCGCCGACTCCGACGGCGACACCCGGCTGGTGGCGTACCTGGTCGCCGGCCTGCCGGACACCGGCCCGGCCGAACTGTGGGCGCTGCTCGCCCCGCGTCTGGCACAGCGGCTGCCCGGCTACCTGATGCCCGCCACCGTGGTCCTGCTCGACGCGCTGCCGCTGACCCCGAACGGCAAGCTGGACCGGGCGGCGCTGCCCGCACCGGACTGGGGCGCCACCAGTTCGACCCCGTACGTCGCGCCCCGCAACCCGGTGGAGACAGCCGTGGCGCGGATCTGGGAGGAGGTGCTCGACGTCCGGCCGATCGGGGTGGACAGCGACTTCTTCGCCCTCGGCGGGCACTCGCTGCTGGCCGAGCGGGTGTTGGCGCGGTTGCGCGCCTACTTCCAGCTCGCCGCCCCGACCCGGGTGCTGTTCGAGGCGCCGACCGTCGCCGGGCTGTCCGCCGCGTTGGCGGAGCGGGAACCGGTACCCGGACAACTCGTCGCGATCGCCGAACTACGGGCGCAGATCGAGGCAATGTCCCCGGAGGCGGTGGCCCGGATGCTGGACGAGGAGGAGGCTGTCGGATGACCGACCAGGCCGACCAGTTGCTGGCCGTACTGCTGGCCCGGCGGGGCATCGGGCTGGCCGTGAGCCAGACGATCCGCCCCGGCGGGCGGGACGGCGACCTGCCGCTCTCTCCGGCCCAGCAGCGGATCTGGTTCCTCGACCGGCTCGGCGTGGGCGACTCGTCGTACCTGCTGTCCGGCGCGCACCGGTTGCGGGGCGAACTGCGGGTGGACGCGTTGGCCGGTGCCGTGCGTCGGCTGGTGCACCGGCACGAGCCGCTGCGTACCGCGTTCGTGGAGGCCGACGGCGTCCCGGCGCAACGGGTGCTGGGGGTCGACGATCCGCGCCTGGAGCTGCCGCTGCCGGTCGTGGACCTGAGCGGGACGCCCGCCGCCGACCAGGAACGCCGGCTGGCCCGACTGGTCCGCCACGAGGCGAGCCGGCCGTTCGACCTCGGCGTACCGCCGCTGGTCCGGGCCACCCTGGTCCGGCTGGCCACGGACGACCATGTGCTGCTGCTGTCGTACCACCACATCGTCTGCGACGACATCTCCACCGGCCTGCTCTTCGCCGAACTGACCGCCGGGTACGACGCGCTGCTGGCCGGCCCGGCGCCGCTACCGGCACCACCACCCGTCCAGTTCGCCGACTACGTACGCTGGCTCGGCGAGCGGGACCGAGGGCTGCTGGGCGAGCAGGAGGAGTACTGGCAGGCCCACCTGGCCGGCGCACCGGCGCTGCTCGACCTGCCGACCGACCGGCCGCGCCCCGGCACGCCGGGTGCCCCCGGGGACACCTGCGCGTTCACCCTCTCAGCCGAGCTGACCGCAGCGGTCGCGCGGCTGCGCGCCGAGACCGACTGCACGCTGTTCACGGTGCTGCTGGCCGCGTTCACGATCGTGCTGGCCGAGCAGAGCGGGCAGGACGACGTGGTGGTGGGCGTACCGGTGACCAACCGTTCGCTGCCGGAGTTGGAGGACATGGTCGGCATGTTCGTCAACACGCTGGCGCTCCGGACCGACCTGGGTGGCGACCCGACGCTGCGCGAGGCACTCGGCCGGGTGCGGCGTACCTGCCTCGGCGGGCTCGGGCATCGGGACGTGCCGCTGGAACGGGTCACCGAACTGGTCGCCCCGGAGCGGGACCCGGGCCACCATCCGCTGTTCCAGGTCATGTTCGTGCTCAACCCGGCCGGTGACGGTCAGCCGTCGATGTCCGGCCTCACCGTGCAGGCGGAGGGCGCTCCCACCGGCACCGCCCGGTTCGACCTGACCCTCGTGATGGTCGACGGCGGGGACCGGCTGACCGGGCGGCTCGACCACCACGCCGGGCTCTTCGACCCCTCGACCGTGCGACGCCTGGTGGACCGGCTGGTCCGCGCGTTGACGGCGCTGACCACGACCCCGTACCGGCGACTGTCGGAGCTCGAACTCGGCGACCCGGACGAACGGCGGCTGCTGGCCGCCGGCCTGCGTCCGGCCCCGCTGCCCGGCTCCGGCATGCCGTCGCCGTCGGACTCGTCCGGGTTTCCCGGGTACGCGCACGACCTGGTCGCGGCGCAGACGGCGCGGACCCCGGACGCGCCGGCGGTGACCGACGCGGACGGCACGGTCAGCTACCGGGAGCTGGGCCGCCGCGCGGACCGGCTGGCCTGGCGGTTGTACGCGCTCGGGGTACGGCCGGAGACCCCCGTCGCGCTGGCCCTGCCGGCCGGTCCGGACGGGATCGCCGGGATCCTCGGCATCCTGCGGGCGGGTGGGGCGTACCTGCCCCTCGACCCGGGCCACCCGCCGCAGCGGCTGGCCGCCCTGCTCGCCGACTCCGGCACTCGGGTGCTGGTGACCGCCGTCGCGCACCGGGACTTGTTCGCCGGCCTCGGCTTGTCCGTGGTGTGCGTCGACGAGCTGACCGGACCGCCCGCTCCGGACCGCCCGCCACCGGCGGTGGCCCGTCGACCGGACCAGCTCGCCTACGTCGTCTACACCTCCGGGTCGACCGGTCGGCCGAAGGGGGTGATGGTCTCGCACGCCACCCTGTCCCGGCTGACCGTGGCGTTCCGGGACGCGCACGGTTTCGGCCCCGGCCAGCGGATCCTGATGATCCCGCCGCTGACCTTCGACGCCTCCGTCGGTGACGTGTTCCCCGCGCTGGCCAGCGGTGCTGCGCTGACCGTCCACCCGGAACCGGCCGCGCTGACCGGGCCCGCGCTGGTGGAACTCTGCGGCGAGCAGCGGATCACCGCCGTGGACGCGCCGTCCGCGCTGTGGCAGCGTTGGGTGGACGACCTTGACGGACACCGGCTGCCGGACGACCTGCCGCTGTCGGTGATGATGGTCGGCGGGGAGCGGGTACCGGCGGACAAGCTCGCCGCCTGGCAGCGGCTCACCGGTGGACGCGTCGCCTTCTACAACCACTACGGTCCGACCGAGGCGACCGTGTGCGCCACCGTGCACCGGGTGGATCCGGTGGACCGGACACCGGGTGCCGGGCGGGTGCCGCCGGACGTGGCCGACGGTCCCGGGGACCTGCCGATCGGTCGACCGCTGCCGCACGTGCGGGCGTACGTGCTGGGCACGCGGCAGCGGCCACGTCCGCTCGGTACCGTCGGCGAGTTGTACCTGGGCGGCGACTGCCTGGCCCGGGGCTACCTCGGGCGGCCGGACCTGACCGCCCGGATGTTCGTACCCGACCCGTTCTCGGACGTCCCGGGTGCCCGGATGTACCGCACCGGGGACCTGGCCCGGGTACGGCTGGACGGCACACTGGAGTTCCTCGGCCGGGTGGACCGCCAGGTGAAGATCCGGGGTCACCGGATCGAGCCGGCCGAGATCGAAACCGTCTTGGGTCAGCACCCGCAACTGGCCGGGACCGTGGTGGTCGCGCGGGGGCAACGGCTGGTCGCGTTCGTGGTGCCCCGGTCGGCGACCGCCGTACCCGACCGCGACGAGTTGCACGCGTTCCTCCGCGACCGGCTGCCGGAGTACCTGGTGCCGGCGGTGTTCGTGACCCTGGACCGGCTGCCGCTGACCGCGCACGGCAAGGTCGACCAACGCCGGCTGCCGGCGGACGACGGCGGCGCGGACCAGCCGTTCCAGGCTCCCGGTACACCGACCGAGGCCCGGTTGGCGCAGGTCTGGGCCGAGGTGCTGGGCCGGGACCGGGTCGGCGCCCGGGACGGCTTCTTCGACCTCGGCGGACACTCGCTGCTCGCCGCGCCGCTGCTGGCCCGGGTGAACCGGGAGTTCGGGGTGCGGCTGCCGTTGCGGGCCCTGTTCGAGTCGCCCCGGCTGGACGCGTTCGCCACGCTGGTGGACCGGCACCGCGACGGGGGCGCCGGGCGGGGCGGACACACCGGCACCGGCGGACCCGGCGGGTCGCGCGGGGTACGCCGGGCCGACCTGCGGGCGGAGGCGACGCTGCCGGACGACGTCTGCGCCGACCTGACCGGACGTCCCGCCCCGGTGGCCGCCGACCGGGCGAGCGACGTACTGCTCACCGGCGCCACCGGATTCCTCGGTGCGTTCCTGCTGGACGAACTGCTCCGGCGGACCGGGGCGGACGTGCACTGCCTGGTCCGGGCCAGTTCGGTGGGCGCGGCCATGAACCGGATCGAACAGAACCTGCGGTGGTACGGGCGGTGGCGACCGGAGTACGCCGCCCGGATCGCACCGGTTCCCGGCGAACTCGCCGCGCCCCGGCTCGGCCTGCCCGCCCGCGACTTCGACGCGCTCGCCGAACAGGTGGACGTGATCTACCACAACGGCGGCGCGGTCCACTTCGCGCAGCCGTACGAGCAGCTCAGGCCGGCCAACGTGAACGGCACGGTCGAGGTGCTCCGCCTGGCCGGGCGGGCCCGTCCCAGCGCCCTGCACCACGTTTCCACCCTCGGGGTCTACCTGGGCGCGTACCGGTCGGGCACGATCCGCGAGTCCGACCCACCGGAGTGGCCGGACGGTCTGTGGGGTGGCTACAACGAGAGCAAGTGGGTGGCCGACACGCTGGTCCGGGCGGCGCGGGGCCGGGGACTGCCGGTGTCGGTGCACCGTCCGGCCCGGGTGACCGGGGACAGCCGCACCGGAGCGGGCAGTCCCGACGACTACTTCAGCCGGCTGCTCACGACGTTCGTCCAGGTGAACGCGGTGCCGATGCTCGATCACCCGGAGGACGCGGCACCGGTGGACTACGTCGCCGCCGCGATCGTCGCCCTGTCCCGGCGGGCGGAGCACCTGGGTCGTGACCACCACTACCACAATCCCCGGACCATCGGGTACGACGGGATCGCCGCCGTCCTGCGCGGGCACGGGTACCCGGTGCGGTCTATGCCGTACGAGCACTGGCACGCCGAGGTGACCCGGGTCGCGGCGGAGGATCCGGGCCGGCTCGCCCTCGGACCGTTCACGTCGACACTGCCCCCGACGGCCGGTCCACGCGAGCACCCGGTCTTCGACTGCGCCCGTACCGAGGCGGCGGTGGCGCCCGACGGCATCACCTGTCCGGCCGCCGACGCCGGACTACTCGGCCGCTACGTCGGCTTCCTCACCCGGTCCGGTGCCCTGCCGGCGCCGGGGATCCGCTGACCTGCGGGGCGTCGGGCATCATGGTGGCCATGCGTGCGGTGGTCTATGACACCTTCGGTGTGCTGCCCGAGGTGCGGGAGGTCCCGGATCCGGTGGCCCCGGCCGGTGGGGTGGTGGTCGCGGTGCGGGCGACCGGGCTGTGCCGCAGCGACTGGCACGGCTGGCGCGGGCACGACGCGGACATCCGGTTGCCCCACGTGCCCGGTCACGAGTTCGCCGGGGAGATCGCCGCCGTCGGCGCGGGGGTCACCGGCTGGCAGGTGGGCGACCGGGTGACGGCGCCGTTCGTCTGTGCCTGCGGTACCTGCCCCGCCTGTCTCGCCGGTGACCATCAGGTGTGTCACCGGCAGCAGCAGCCCGGCTTCACCCACTGGGGCTCCTTCGCCGATCTGGTGGTGGTGCACCACGCGGGGGTCAACCTGGTCCGGCTGCCCGACGAGGTGGACTTCGGCACCGCTGCGGCTCTCGGCTGCCGGTTCGCCACCGCGTTCCGGGCGGTGGTGGCCCAGGGCCGGGTACGCGCCGGGGAGTGGGTGGCGGTGTACGGATGCGGGGGCGTCGGGCTCTCCGCGGTCATGATCGCCGCAGCCGTCGGCGCCCGGGTCGTGGCGGTGGACGTACGACCACAGGCGCTGGCCATGGCCGCCCGGTGCGGTGCCGCCGTCACCCTCGACGCCTCGACCGGTACGCCGGACGTGGCCGCCGTGACCGGCGACGGCGCGCACCTGTCGATCGACGCGCTGGGCAGCCAGGCCACCCTCACCGCGTCGGTGCGGGGGCTACGCCGACGGGGTCGGCACGTCCAGGTCGGCCTGCTGCCGGCGACGGTGACCGTACCGATGGACCGGGTCGTGGCGCACGAGTTGGAGGTGATCGGCAGTCACGGCATGGCGGCCCACGCCTATCCCGAGATGCTGGCCCTGGTGCAGGCGGGTCGACTGCGCCCCGGTGACCTGGTCACCGAGGAACTGTCCCTGAGCGACGCTCCGGCGGCACTGGCCACGATGGACGGACCTGCCCCGGCGGGTATCAGAATCGTCGTCCCGGGAACGCCGCCGAACCGTTGAGCGGCAACGTGACCGGGGCGGTCCGGGCCTTCCCGACTGCCACTGGTCCACGGTATTGACTTCGTAATTCCCAGGACACATCGTGTGGGGACCATCCACGTGTTCGGCACCCACTCTGGGAGTCCAGATGCCCCCACTCCGTGCCCGTTCGCTGCGCGCCACCACCCGCCGGTGGACTACCCTCACCCTCAGCACCGCGCTCGCCGCCACCACCATGCTCACCGTGCAACCCGCCCCGGCGTCCGCCGACTCCTGTCCGTCCGGTATGGACTGGGACCTGCTCCACTGGAGTTCCTCCGGCAGCCGGACCTACCGGGCCTACATCTTCGAGGACATCTCGTCGGTCCCGACGTTCAACGTCAGCGACTCGCGTGTCGCGGTCAACAACCTCGACAGCCCGATCAGCGTCACGTTCACGTCGTCGAAGTCGCAGACCTTCACCCTGACGGCCAGCACGAGCATGAAGGGCACGCTGTTCGAGGTGCTGGAGGCCAGCGTCGACACCTCGATCACCATGTCACGGACGACCCAGATCGGCGTCTCGGTGACGGCGACGGTGCCCGCGCACTCGACGGTCCAGGGTGACTACGGCGTCCGGGCGTACGACGTGACGTTCCGGGCCATCACCGTCATCAAGTACGACTCGCCCTTCCTCTCCCGTCCGGCCTGCGACTACTCCGGCCCGGAAACGCACACCGTCAACGCTCCGACCACTGTCGAGGGATGGCGGGTCCGGCAGCTCTAGACAGCACGGCACGGTCACCTGTCCCGGCTGGCATCCGGATCGTCGTCCGGTGCCGGCGCCAGCCGGGACAGGTCAGATCCCGGGGACGCGGTGGGCGGTGTAGTCCGAGCTGTTCAGGTAGGTCGTGGCGCTGCTGATCACCACTCCCGTCCAGGTGCCGTCGGCGTTCTGCCACCTGGGGGTCGCCTCCAGCACCGAGGCGACGCCGTCACCGTCTCCGTCACCGAGGTAGACCGCGACGTGACCGTTCTTGGCGAGCAGGTCGCCGACCTGGATCTGCGACTTGGCCACCTGCGGGATGCCGGATTTCATCGCGCTGGAACTGGTCCACGGGAAGTACACCCCGGCGTACTGGAACATCGTGTAGATCAGGCCCGAGCAGTCGTAGCCCTTGACCCCGGCGGGTTGCTTGTAGACCCGGGACTGCCCGCACGTGGTGCCGTCGTGGTAGAGCGTCGTGGTGGGTACGGTGCCGAACCGGTACGTGCCCGCCGCGCAGCCCACGTAGATCGCGTCGAGTTGGGCGAGGCCGTGGCTGAGCGCCTGCCGGACCTTGACCGACGGCGACTCCCGCACCTTGCAGTGGTTCATGTAGTACGGGATGCCGTGGGCCGGGATGCCCACCACCTGGGCGCCGTCGAGGTACACCCGGTAGTCGTCGTTGGGGACGATGGCGACGTGGGCGGTGGCACCGACCTTCCACTCCCCGGGCGCGGCGGTGTAGCTCTGGTCGGACTGGACGCCGACTCCGGGCCGGTAGACCTGCACCCGGGCGGTGTGCCAGCCGGAGGTGCCGTTGAGCAGGTTGTTGGTCACCTGGTAGACCCCGCCGTAGGCGGTGACCTTGTCCCAGCAGGCCCCGACGTGTGGGCCGGTCCGGTAGAAGGTGTAGTCGGCGTGGGCAGCCGAGACCGCGACCGTGCCGCTCAGGAGCACCGTCGCCACGACCGCAGCGGCGCGACGCAGTATCGACATGGGGCCTGCCTTCCGTCGTCGGTTCCGTCGCCGCCGGCGGCACGACCGATTTTCGATCGAACACCGTCGATTACCGAGATCGTACCCGGGCGACGGGACCCGTCAACCGACCATCATTGATCACGAAGAGCCTTCATCTTTTCATCGATCGAGATTACGCTCTGGGCAGTCGGAAGTGGATCACGATGGAGGTGTCCCATGAGGAAGATGACCGTCCGCCGCACGAGCACGCTGCGCCTGCTGTCCGGTGCCCGTCGGCTCTGGATCGAGTGGTGCTGGTAACTGCCGGCCCGGCGGGCGCCTCCGGGCGCCCGCCCCTGCGGCAGCCCGGTCGGCCGTGACCACCGCAGGCGGCAGCTACGACTGCCACCGCGACCACGGGCCGTACGCCGGGATCGCGGACCTCCTCAGCACCATCGCCGTCGACCGGCCCCGCCTGGCGGCCCGGCACCGGGTGGAGCTGCACGCCATCGCCCCCCGACTCGACCGTACGGCCCGGCCGGCTGCCGAGGAGGAGCCGATCCGGTTCCACCCCGCCCGCCGTACCGCCTGGCTGGCCTACGGCGCGACGGAGTTCGTCCTGGCCTGGGCGGGCCGGCTCCGGCAGCCGGTCACGGTCCGCTTCGACCACGTCGGCAACGCCGACGAGACCACCCGGGAACTCCTGGACGCCCTGGCCCGCCGGACCGCGTCGACCCCGTTACGCCTCGACCTGCGCGACGACGGTCCACACCCGACGGCCACCGTCACCCCCACACCCGAGGCGGTCCGCCGGATGCTGGGCGACAGCCTGGCCCGTGGCTTCTACCACCACGCCGCCCGGACCGGCCGACGTGGACGCGCCCTGGTGACCCCGGACGACGACCTACGGCACTGGTGGGCGTTCACCACCGGCCTGGCCACCGCCCTGGCGGCACTGGACCGCGCCACCGAGGCCCTCGACCTCTACCACGAGGCACGGACCATCACCGACGACCCGAAGATCACCATGTCGGCCGCGTACGCCACCGCCATGCTCCACGCCCGGCACCTGCCGGCCGCCGAGCAGGACCCGGCGCAGGCCCGACACTGGCTGGAAGAGGCGATCCGCCTCGCCGCCGGACTGCCCGACCAGCGTCAGCGGACGCTGTCCACGGTCTTCTACGAGCAGGGTCTGGCCCTGCTGGACAGCCGGGCGGGTCAGCCCGACCGGGCGCTGCGCCTGATCGACGCCGGGCTGGCCCGGCTCGGCGCCGTACTCGCCCCCGGCGAACGCCGGCAGGACCTGGCCCGGCTGCGCCACAACCGGGCGCAGGTGCACCTGGCCCTGGGTGACCCGGCACGGGCCCTCGCCGACCTGGACACCGTGATCGCCGACGACCCCGACAACTGCGAGTACTACGTGGACCGCGCGGCGCTGTACCGGGCGGCGGGCCGGTCCCGGGCCGCGATCAGGGACTACGGCACGGCGATCCGCCTCGGGCCGCACCTGCCGGAGGCGTACTACAACCGGGCCGTCCTCGAACAGGACCGGGGCCGCCCGGCGCGGGCGAGGGACGACCTGGGCCGGGTACTCGTCATCGACCCCGGGCACCTGGACGCCCGGATCGCCCTGGTCAACCTGGAGGTGGAGCGCGGCGCACTCGACGCCGCCGAGGCGGGCGCACAGGCCGGCCTGGCACTGGCCCCGCAGGAGCCCGCGCTGCTGTGCACCCTCGGCCTGATCCGCTCCGAACGCGGGGACCTCGCCGCTGCCGACGACCTGCTCAGCCGGGCCCTCGCCGGGGACCCGGACCTGGTCGAGGCGTGGACGAACCGGGCCGCCGTCCGGTTCGAACGCGGCGACGTGGCGGCCGCCGTGGCCGACCTGGACCGGGCGGTCGCCCGGTCGGCAGCGCCGGTCCCCCGCTACAACCGGGGTACCGCGCTGATGCGGCTGGGCCGGTGGGCGGAGGCCGCCCGCGACTTCACCGACGCCCTCGCCCAACCCGACCTCGACCGGGCACTCCGCCGTGACCTGCGCCGGGAACTGGCCCGCTGCCGCCGCGCCTCGGCGTCAGCGGTCGGCCGGGCCGGCGACGCTGCTGCGGCAGATGAGCGTCGGAGCGATCGTCCGGCGTAGCGCGCCACCGCTGTCCGACTCGATCTGGCTCAACAGCATCTCCAGGCTCGCCCGGGCCACCGCGTCGAAGTCCGGCCGCACGGTGGTCAACGGCGGGATGAAGTACGCCGCCTCCGGCACGTCGTCGAAACCGACCACGCTGATGTCGTCCGGTACCCGACGGCCGTGCTCGTGCAGCGCACGCAGCACCCCCAGCGCGAGATGGTCGTTGGCGGTGAAGACCGCGGTGACCTCGGGCATCCGGGCCAGCATCTGCCCGCACCGGTACCCCGCCGCCGCCGACCAGTCCGCCGGCACCAGGGGCGGCACCTCGGCACCCGCCGCCTGCAACGCCTCCCGCCAGCCCTCGATCCGGCCGGCGCTGTCGAACCAGTCGGGCGGCCCGGAGACGTGCCAGACCGTGCGGTGACCGGCGTCGAGCAGGTGCCGGGTGGCCGCCCGGGCCCCGGCGACCTGGTCGACCGTCACCAGCGGCATCGGCCGGTGCGGGTCGCCGTCGACGGTGACCAGGGGAACGTCCTTCGGGAGGCGTTCCAACGCCTCCCCCGCCGACTCCACCGGGGCGATCACCACGACCCCGGCGACCCGGTGCGCCAGGTGCCGTTCCACGGCCGCCGAGATGGACCGGTGGTCCAGGTCACGGACACTGCCGACACTCACCGCGAAGCCGGCCACCGCGGCAGCCTGCTCCAGCGCGGCGAGCAACGACGCGGGGCCGTAGAGGGTGGTGTTCTGCGCGACCACGCCGATCACCTGGGACCGGCCGGTGACCAGGGCGCGGGCCGTACGGTTGGGGCGGTAGCCCAGCTCCGCGATGGCCGCCTGCACCCGCAGCCGGGTCTGCTCCCGTACGTTCGGATGGCCGTTGAGCACCCGCGACACCGTCTGGTGGGAGACCCCCGCGAGACGGGCCACGTCCGTCATCGCCGGATCGCGTACGGCCATCTCATTCTCCCCCGCCTGCCCATCGGTCGCCCCGGCCCGTCGACGCCGACCGGGGCGTTCCGGGGCGATGCCCCTCTCGCCGGAGCCGCCCGGCACCTGCTCGACCGGCGGCCAGCGCGAGATCACGCACAGTCTAGCCCGCGATCAACTAGCCGCGAAGCGGCCAGGCGGTCGCCGTGGCGGGCACACCGCCGTGGTCCGGACGGAGCAGCGCAGGTAGGGCCCGGCCTCAGGTACCCGGACGACGGGGCCCCACCCACCGGCCGACGGTCGCCCGCAGCAACGGCCACCACACCCGGGCCGAATCGGCGAGCACGCCGAAGTGGGACGACGCGTTGTCGCGGACGTACCGGGTCGGTACGACGACCTGGTCGATCGGCCGGCCCGTCCGGCACGCCTGGAGCAGGACGTTCATCTCGTAGTCGAAGCGGTCACCGGGAACGCCGGTGAGCCAGTCGAGCAGCGGGTACGCGAAGGCGCGCAGGCCGGTCTGGGTGTCCTGGACCCGGTGACCGGTGGCGGCCCGGAACAGCAGGCCGGTCAGCCGGTTGCCGATCCGGCTGCGCAGCGGGACGTCCCCCTCGAACCGGCGCACCCCGAGCACCACCGTCCTGGTGGGCCGGACCCGCTCGGCGAGACGCAGGACGTCCGGGGCACGGTGCTGACCATCGGCGTCCGCACAGACGACCGCCCGGCCGGGATAGGTCGAGCGGACGTACCGGAACGCCTCCTTCAGCGCGACACCCTTGCCCCGGTTCACGCCCAGTCGTCGTACCACGGCACCCAGCCTGACCGCCTCGTCGAGGACCGGGGCCGCAGCCGGGCCGCTGCCGTCGTCGACCACGACGACCTCGACGCCCGGCGCGACCTGCCGTAGCTCCCGGAGCAGCCCGAGAAGTTGCCGGGACGGCTCGTGTACCGGCACCACGACCACCGACGGTTGCATGTCCTGCCTCCCTGACACGGCTTCCCGGTCGCCAGACCGAGACATCGGCGATCGGGTCCGGTCTCTCTACCCCGCCGCTCTCTCCCTCACCCGCTCCGGTCGGGACCGCCACCGTCGTCAGGTGCTGTCGTGGTGTGACCGGCCGGGACGCGACCCCAGCCGGGCCACGAGCCGCTCACCGCCACGGACCAGCGCCAGCAGGCGCCGCTCCCGGCGCAGCAGCATGGCGGCGTCCCGGGCACCCAGGTGCGCCACCCGGGCCGCCGCGAGCAGCAGGCGCGGCGACCAGCGGGCGTCGGGGCCCGCCGGGCCGGCCACGGGGATGTCGAGCATCGCCGTGCCGGGCAGCCGCAGCGCCCTGGTCGCGAGGAACCGGACCCGGGGCAGGTGCCAGGCGTGCGAGACGAGTCCGAGGGGGTGGGCGGCGTCGAAGACGGAATCCGCCGGCAGCCCGTCCTCCCGGACGTAGAGCAGGTTCTCCAGCGTGCTCGTCGAACGGGCCTCCCGGTGCAGTTCGGCGTACCGGTCCAGGCCGGCGGCCCGCGCCTGCCGGCACATCAGGTCGCCTTCACCGGATCCCCTCGGCGGGACATCGGCCTCGGCGCAGCCGCCGGGCCAGCCGCCGGTGAAGACCACCCGGGGCGTCCGGCCCCGCGCCGCCGCCGCACCGAAGGCCGCAGCGTGGGTGTGGGCGTACCGCACGGCGGCTTCCACCCGTGCCGTACCAGCCGCCGTCAGGGCCCACCCGTCCGCGCGGCGTTCCAGCCCGCAGCCGAAGACCAGCAGGGTCAGTGCGGTCGGGGTACCGTCGGTGTCCGTCGTCGCCTCCTCCCGGCCACAGCAGTACTCGCGCGTCATGGTCGCACCGGGCCGGGGCGGGGCCGGCTGCGGCTGGCACAATCGCCGGCATGAGCGCTCCCGAACTGGTGCTGGTCCTGCGGTACCGGAAGGCGGTCACGTACGGCCTGCACGTCCTGCTCGGCGCGCTGGACACGCACCAGACCCGCACCCGGTACGAGGTGCGCTTCGGGGAGACCCCGGAGGCCACCGCCGCGCACATCCGCGAGGCGTCGGGGACGGCACGACGGGTCCTGGTGCTGTGGTCGTTCTACTCCCCCGACGCCGAGGCGTTGGCGCGGGAGTTGGCCGAGATCCGCGGCCTGGCCGACGCGCCGAACGTCACCCACGTCGCCGGTGGGGTGCACGCGACCGCCGAACCGGTGCAGACCCTCGACGCCGGCTGGGACGTCGCCGCGGTCGGGGAGGGCGAGACCACCCTGCTGAGCCTGGTCGACGCGGTCGGTGATCCGACCGGCATCCCCGGCCTGGCCTACCGCGACGCCGCCGGCACCGTCGTCCGGACGGGACGCCCGCAGCGGCGACCGCTGGACGACTTCCGGGGTTTCTCGTTGCGGTGGGACCGGTTCAACGCCCTGGAGATCACCCGGGGCTGTGTGTTCTCCTGCCGGTTCTGCCAGACCCCGTTCATGTTCTCCGCGAAGTTCCGGCACCGCAGCGTGGACAACGTGCGCTGGCACGTCGACGCGATGCGGCGGCGCGGGCTGCGCGACGTCCGGTTCATCACCCCGACCGCCCTGTCGTACGGCAGCCAGAACGACGAGCCGAACCTGGCCGCCGTCGAGGAACTCCTGGCCTCGTGCCGGGAGGGCATCGGCCCGGAGGGCCGGGTCTTCTTCGGTTCCTTCCCCAGCGAGATCCGCCCCGAACACGTCTCCCGGGAGGCACTGCGGCTGGTCCGGAGGTACTGCGCCAACAACAACATCATCGTGGGCGCCCAGTCCGGCTCGGACCGGGTCCTCGACGCCGCCAAACGGGGTCACGGCGTCGACGAGGTGAAACGCGCGGTCCGCCTGGGCGTCGAGGAGGGCTTCCGGATCAACGTCGACATGATCTTCGGGATGCCGGGTGAGAACCGGTCCGACGTCGAGGCGTCGCTCCGGCTGGCCCGCGAACTCGCCGACCTCGGCGCCCGCATCCACGCCCACACGTTCATGCCGCTGCCCGGCACGCCGTGGCGGGACGCGCCGCCCGGTGACGTGGCACCGGAGACGATCAGCGAGGTCGACCGGCTGTCCCAGCGCGGCGCGCTGTACGGGCACTGGCAGAAGCAGCGCGACCACGCGGCCCGGCTCGCCGCCGCAGCCGAGGCGTACCCCCGACCCGGCCGCAGCCGCACCATCCTGCCCCTCACCGAGAGCTGAGCGCCCCGGTGGATCCAGGCCCCGACGCGAACGGAGACCACCCGATGGCCCCACCCACCGTCGCCGACGCCGACGCGCTCGCCGCCCGCGCCCACCACGGCCAGGTCGACAAGGCGGGCCGACCGTACATCGACCATCCCCGGGCCGTCGCGGCGACGCTCGCCGGGTTCGGTGACCACGCGGTCATGGCCGGGCTCCTGCACGACGTCGTCGAGGACACCGGCGTGACGCTGCACGACCTGCGGGCCGCCGGTTACCCCGAGGAGGTCGTGCGAGCGGTCGACGCGGTGACCCGCCGACCGGACGAGCCGTACCTGGACATGATCCGGCGGGCCGCCGCCGACCCGCTGGGCCGGCTCGTCAAACTCGCCGACAACGGCCACAACAGCGACCCGGCCCGGCTGGCACTGTTACCGGCCGCGCAGGCCGGGCGACTGCGGGAACGGTACGCCGAGGCGCGTGCCGTGTTGACCGCCGCCGCTGACAGCACCCGTCCACCGACCGCCGGACCCGGCTGACCGGGTCGCCCGGGTTCACCGCACGCCCGGGTGTCCCGGGCCGGGTTCGCGGAGCGCAAGGACCGCCGCCTCGACCCTGAGGCCGAGCCCGGTGAGGACGAGCAGACCGGCGAGGACGTAGCCACCCGTCGACGGATTGTCCGGGCTCACCATCAGCAGCGAGATCAACAGACCCGCGCCGAGGGTGACGTTGCCCATCGCCCGGGTCGAGCCGCTGCGGGTGTACCGGATGTTCATGTCGGCGACCGTACCCGCTCCGACGGTCCGCTACCGTCCGGTCGACGGGCCCGGCGGGTCCGCCGCTCCGGTGTCCTGCCCGGACACCTCCACGACGTGGTTGGCCAGGGCGGCCCGGACCGTCGGCCACCGGTCCGGGGTGGACGCCAGGAACAGTACCCGGGCCGGGATGTCCGGCCGGTGCAGGAGCTGGCTGCCCAGCAGCGCGGTCAGGTGGCTCAGCGGCCACCGGTGTGCGCTGTCGACGACCAGCAGCACCCCGGGAGCCGACGGTGCCACGACCACCGGCTCGACGTCCGGCGTGACGGTGGCCTCCGGTACGGCGAGCAGGACCTGCCAGCCGGCCGCCAGGGCGTACCGGGCCAACCCGTGCACCGCCGGGTCGACACGTGGGCCGGACAGCCACCGGGCGGCGAACCGGGCCGTCCCGGCCCACCACGCGTGCAGAATGGCAACCCGGGCCGGGTCGCCGTCCACCCCGGACCGCGACGGTGCCCAGGCCCGCAGCGGGTAGGTCACCGGGTCGTCGCCGATGAGGTGGACGTCCCCGCCGGACACCGCGTACGCGCTGCCCGCGACCGCGCCGACCTGTTGCGTGACCGGGCCGACGGCAGCGTCCCGGCCGGCCGGGGGCGGCCTGTCCGGACCATACGGCACGTCCACCGGACCGGCGTCAGGGCTGGTCAACCGGGCTCTCCGGGGCGGTCGGCCGGTCCGCGCCGGCAGCCGGCGGGACGGGTGGTGGTGGACCCGACGGGTGGTGGACGACCCGACCGTTGACCACCCCGATCGCCGGGGAGCCCGCCCCGGTCGACACGACCGTCTGGGTGATCCCCGGCGCGGGAACGGGCCCGGGGGCGGTGGCCGCCGAGGGCGGAGTGGTGGTCGCCGGGTCCGGAATGGCGGCCACGGCGGTGGCACCCCGGCGGGCCTGCCGGACCTGCACGACGGCGACGACCAGCGCACCGACCCCGGTCAGCAGCCCCAGGACGCCGACGAACATGCTGACCACGTCGGCGGTGTCGGCCCGGGTACCCGGCTCCTGTCGCAGGTAGTCGGTCACCACGCCGGCCAGCCACGGCGTCACCAGGCCGAAGGTGAACACCCCGGCCAGCGCCGGCACCAGCCAGCGGCGTCCCGGACGGGTCGGGTGGGGTTCGGTCACGGGGCCTCCCCTACGTGGCACGGCAGCCGGTACTCATTGTGGCCCGTCCCCCGTCGGGGCGGGGTCGTCCGCGTGGCCGAGCCGGGTGGTCAGTTCGTCGCGAGTGGTCGAGGCGATGTCCAGGAAGGCGGTGTAGCCGGCCGGGTCGGCCGTGGCCAGTTCCCGGTAGAGGTCGACGCACTCCTCGGCGACGTCGACCGCGCGGTCCAGGTCCAGCCCACCGTCCAGGTGCGCCCGGGTCGTCCCCCACAGCAGCAGGGCGAGTTGCGGCCGGTACGCCACCGGGTCGGTTTCGGCCAGCGATCGGTACCGTTCGACGATCTCCGCGCCGAGCGTCAGCGCCTCGTTCCACCGGCGCGCCCCGGTCAGCGAGGTGAACCGGATCCGCAACGTGGCGACCAGGGGTACCTCGTGCCGCTGCGGGTCCTGTCGGTGCAGCGCGCGGCGCCGCCGCACGGCCTCGGCGCTGGCGGTCAACGCGTCCTCCGGCCGGTGCAGTGCCTGCCAGACGACGGTGAGGGCCTCCAGCATGTTGGCCAGCAGCACCGGCGGTCCGGGGGTGCCCGGCGGCAGGACCGGCGGCGCGGTGGTCAGCGCCTCCCGGGCCAGCTCGACCGCCTCCCGGGCCGCCGGCAACGCCTCCTCCGGCCGGCCCACCTGGGCGAGCAGACCCGCGTGCGCACCGAGGATCCGGGCCAGGACCGGCCGGTACAGCCGCGGCTGGGTCGCCACCAGCCGGCGGTACACGTCGACCAGCTCCGCGACGGCTGACTCCGCGTCGGCGGGACGCCGGTCACCGGTCGCCAGTAGCCAGGTGAGCTCCAACGCCCGGGCCAGGGCCATCAGCCGCGCCGGGGACGGGTCCCGGTCGAGCAGGTCGCGGCTGAGGGCGACGGCCTCCGCGTTGAACACCGAACGCTCGGCCCAGTCCCCCGAACCGGTGGTCAGGATGCTGCGGTTGTGCAGGACGGCCGCGAACTCGCCGCGTACCGCGAGGTTGTCCGTCGGCACCGACCGGAACAGGGTGACGGCCTCGTCGAGGTGTACCCGCGCCGCGTCGGTGTCCCCGGCGGCGGACCGTACCGCGGCCAGACCGGCCAACGCCTGGGCGACCGACGGTCGCCACGCGGCGGGGTCGGCGACGGCGAGCCGCCGGAACGCCTCCACCGCCTCGACCGCCGCGCTGCCCGCCGCCGGTTCCCCGGCCGCGTGTCGCGCGATCGCCAGGTTGTACAGCTCGCGGGCAAGCTGGGCCAGACGGGTGTCGGGTTCGTGACCGACCTGGTCACGGTAGATCGCCACCGCCTCCGCAGCAGCGGCGGCGGCCTCCGCGAAGTGGCCGAGCCGGTACCGGATCCGGCCGAGGGTGGCCGAGACGAACGCCAGGTGCGCGCGGTGCGTCCCGGGGTCACCGTCGGCCAACGGCCGGTACCGCTCGACGCCCTCGCGGGCCAGTTCCAGCGCCTCCTCGGCCGCGTCGGCCTCGAACAACCGGGTGGCGGCGATGGCGACCGCGCGGGCCAGCCCGGCCGGGCTGGTGTCCGGCAGGATCCGGCGCAACGCCAACGCGTACCGGGCCGCCTCGACGGACTCGGCCCGCAGGCCGGCACCGGCGGTACCCCGCTGGACCGCGTCGTAGACGTCGGCCAACTCGTCGAGGATGGCCCGGGCGCGGGCGTCCCCGGGAGCGAGTCCGAGCCGGTACGCCTCGTCGGCGGCGTCCCGGGCCGCCGACCACTGCCCCATCGCCGACCGGGCGGCACCCAGCAGCATGCCGGCCGCGACGAGGTCGGGCCGGAAGGCGGGTTGCTCGGTGGACAGCGGTCGCAGCAGCTCCCGGGCCTCGGTGGCGGCGGCTGCCGCCGACTCGGGCCGGTCCAGCCGGTTGGCCGACTGTGCAGCGGCCAACAACGACCGGGCGAGCCCGAGCGCGTGGGCGGGGTTGTCGGCCGGGCCGAGTGCGCGGTAGTGCCCGGCCGCCTCCTGCGCTGCGGCGTACGCCTCCTCGTGCCGGTCCAGGTCGAGCCGGACCCGGGCGTACACGCCGAGGGTGTTCGCCAGGCGCGGCCGGTGCCGGGCGGGATCGGCGGCGACGAGCCGGCGGTACAGGGCGACCGCCTCGTCGCTGACCGCGACCGCCTCCGACGCCCGGTCCAGTTCGGCCAGTGCGGCGGCGAGGTTGGCCAGCAGGGAACCGAAGTCGGCGGTGTGCGGAGCCGGGTTGTCCGCGACGAGCCTGCGGTACAGCCGCACCGCTTCGGTACCGACGGTCACGGCAGGCTCGGCCCGGTCCTGGCCGAGCAGGACGGCGGTCCGGTTCGCCAGCGTCCGGGCCAGTTCGGCCCGGTACCGGCCGGGGTGTGCCGCGTCGAGCCGCCGGTACCGGTCGGTCGCCTCGTCCGTCGCGGTCGACGCCGCATCGAACTGCCCCAGTTCCAGCCGGATCGCCCCGACGTTGTGCACCGCCAGGGCGAGGTCGGCGTCGTATCCGGCCGGGTTCTGCGCCGCCAGCCGCCGGTACAGCCCGACGGCTTCCTCGGCGGCACTCAGTGCCTCCGGCCAGCGTCCCATCTGCAGCAGCACCGCCGCGTGGTTGACCGTGGCCATCGCCTGCTGCGGCACGAAACCGGCCGGGTCCGCCCGGGCCAGGCGTCGGTAGAGCCGCACGGCCCGTCGGGCGGACGCCGCCGCCTTGGCCATCCGACCGGCCTCCCGCTGGATGATGGCGAGGTTCCCGGTGGTCCGGGCGAGGTCGGCGAGCCGGTCGGTCGACGTGGCGCCGCCGGAGGACCGGTGGATCCGGTTCGCCTCCCGGATGGCGGTCAGCGCCTCGTCGGAGCGGCCCACCGCCCGCAGGGTGAGGGCCTGCGCGCCGAGGACCGCCGCCAGGTCCAGCCGGTAGGTGTCCGGGTCCTGCCCGGCCAGGTCCCGGACGATGGTCACCGCCTCCTCGGCGGTCGCCAGCGCGGCGTCGTGCCGGGCCTGCCGGGCCAACGCGCCGGTGAGGTTGTTCAGCGCGTACGCCAGATCGATCCGGAGTTGCGGACGACCGGCCGCCACGAGTTCCCGGTAGCGGCGGACCGCCTCGGCGGTGGCCGCGTGCGCGTCGTCCCACCGGCCGGCGTTGCCCAGCCGGTAGCCGAGGTTGAGCTGGAGTTCCGCCTGCTCGGCCGGGTCGGCGACGACCGTCATCCGGTGCGCGGCGAGCCGCTCGGCGACGATCGCGGCGGCCACGTCGAACTCCGCGTGCTGCTCCTCGGGCAGCAGCGCCTCGATGCCCGTCAGCACGTCCACCGGCACGTCGGTGAGCGCGACGACCCCGGTCAGCGCCGGACCACCGGCCCGCACCGCGAGCCGGGGATCGTCGCGCAGCAACGGGTACAGGTACCGTCCGCCCACGTGCGGCCACCGTCCGGCAGCCTCCGCCAACATGATCAACGCGCGGTCGGGGTGGCCGACGGTCGACACGGCGTCGTCGGGGCGCAGCACGGAGGTGGCGTGTCCCGTCGCCCAGGGCTGGGCCGGGTAGGCCGCGTCGTGCCCCGGCAGGGTCAGGGCGAGGAAGTCCTCCGCGAGCCGGTCGGGGTAGATCGGTTCCAGAACGGTGTCCGGCGCGGCCGGCGGGTAGCAGGCCGCGTGGTCGGCCAGGGTCCGCTTCGGCTTCACCCCGGGCAGGATCCGCCGCACCAGTTCCCGGCCGGTACGGCGGCGTACCGCGCCGGTGAGCGCGGCGACGAACACCACCTGGTTCATCACCTCGGGCGGGGTACGGTGACCGCGCCGCTGCGGGTCGAGGTCGTGGGTGCCGTCGCCGTACCGGTTGGCCCAGTGCAGGTGCTCCCGGTCGAGCAGGTAACCGGTCAGTCCCGCCGGATCGTCCGGCACCCGCGCACCGGTGGCGTACCCGTCGACGGCGACCAGCGCCGCCATGTGCAGGGCCAGCGTCAGGCCCAGGTCGGCGCCGTCGAGCCCGGCGGGCGGCCCGATCCGGTCGGCGTCGGTGAGGCCGTACCGCCGGGCGAAGCTGTCCCGGGCGGCGGTGAACATCGCGGCCCGCACCGTGCCGTCGTCCGGTAACGGGGTCAGGAACTGTGCACTGGTCGTGGCGTCACGCTGCTCGGCCAGGGCCCGGACCGCCGGCCAGGGGTCGACGGTCCGGGCCACCAGCAGCACCCGGACCGGCAGGTCGGCCCGGTCCAGCAGGCGGTTGCCGAACAGCCAGGCGAGATGGGTGGTCGGCCACCGGTCGGCGTAGTCGACCAGCACGAGCAGCCCGGCGGCGCCACCGGTCCGCAGATCCTGGTGCCCCGGCGGCGACTCGACCACACCCGGGGTGTGACTGGCCGTCACCACCAGCCAGCCCAGCGCCGCCATGTCGGCGGCGACCTGCCCGGCCAGCCGGGTCTTGCCCTGACCGCCGGGACCGTGCAGCCAGCGCACGGCACGCCCCGGACCGTCGAGGCACCAGGTCCGCAGGTCGTCCCGTTCACCGTCCCGGCCGGTGAACGGGACGATCACGAACCGGGCGTTCAGCATCCGGCTGGGTGCCGCGCGCAGCCAGGCGGCGTCGTCGACCGGGGTGGGCGCGGTGTGCCGCCGCAGCACGTACACCGGGGTGGCGTCGCCGAACAGATGCGCGTCGGCACCGCTGACCTGGTAGGCGAACCCGGCCGGCGCCTGAACGGCCGACGCGGGTGCCGGCGGGTCGGGAGCGGCCCGGTCCGGCCGGCCGGCGGCCGGGTCGTCGCCCGCTGGATGGTCCGCGCCCTGTCGGCGCCACCGGGGAAACCACGCCATGCTGCCGGAGTACCACGCAAGGTCAAGGCGAGGGCCGGAGCCGGCGGCCGCCCTGGCGCCTGCTTCGCCGCCCGGCTCGGCGTCCCGGACCTGCCACGCCTACGCTCAGGAACGTGGCGAAGTACTTCGACGTGCACCCGGACAACCCGCAGCCCCGGACGATCGGTCAGGTGGTCGACCTGATCCGGTCCGGCGGGCTGGTCGCCTATCCGACCGACTCGTGCTTCGCCCTCGGCTGCGCGCTGGGCAACAAGGACGGCCTGGACCGGATCCGGGACATCCGGCACCTGGGCAGCAACCACCATTTCACCCTGGTCTGCCGGGACTTCGCCCAGCTCGGCCAGTTCGTGCAGATCAACAACGCACTGTTCCGGGCGATCAAGGCGGCCACCCCGGGCAGCTACACGTTCATCCTGCCGGCCACCCGGGAGGTACCCCGCCGCCTGCTGCACCCGAAGAAGAAGACGGTCGGGGTGCGCATCCCCGACCACGCCGTCGCCCAGGCGATCCTGACCGAACTCGGCGAGCCACTGCTGTCCAGCACCCTGCTGCTGCCCGACGAGACCGAACCGCTCACCCAGGGTTGGGAGATCAAGGAACGACTCGACCACGTCATCGACGCGGTGATCGACTCCGGCGAGTGCGGCACCGAACCCACCACCGTCATCGACTTCTCCCAGGACGAACCGGAGATCGTCCGCCGGGGTGCCGGGGACCCGTCGCGCTTCGAGTGACCCGTCACGGCCGCCGACCCGGACCACGGCAGGCGCGGAGCCGGGCGCAGGCGGTGGCCTGGGCGCGGGCCGCCGGGATTGGACGACCGGTCCGGGCCGCCCGCGCCTCATTCGTCGCAACTGAGCAGGACTAATCTGTGGCGGGTGAGCCCGGACAAGATCAACTACGCCCCCTTGCGGGCCACCCCCACCGCCGCCGAATCAGCCACGGTGCGGGAGGCCGCACGCCGCGGCGACTTCGGCCAGGAGACCGCCCGGCACGTCGCCGGAGCCAAAGCCCGGAGCACCGGAGTCGGCTGCCTCGTGGGCGGCTTCCTGGTCGTCGTCATGCTCGTCACCATCGTCGGGCTCCTCGCGCAGGGCGACTCCGAAGATCTGGTCGTGGGCGGGATCTTCCTTGCCGGCGCGGCATTACTGGGAGTGCTGGTCAAGACACTCGGCGACGTCGGTGAGCGCCGCAGCGCCCAACGGCTGGTCCGCCTGGTGGCGTTCGCCCGGGCCAACGACCTGGCGGTCGAGCCGGAGGCGCCGGCGCGGCAGTTGCCGGGCTCGATCTTCCTGCCGAATCCCCACGCCCGCACGATGCACCGGGTGCAGTGGCCGGCCGGTGGGCTGTCCTTCGAACTGGCCACGCACACCCGGCAAGGGCGTGGCCAGGGCACACTACTGGTGCGTTGCCTCGCCGTCCACCTCGACGTGGAGCCTCCCCGGCTCACCTTCCACCCTGCCCGCCGGGGTGGGGTGCAGCCCGCCGCCATCCCCGGCACCGACGTCTTCCCGGGCGAGAAGTTCGCGCTGTTCGCAGCTGCCCGCGAGCATGCCGGTGCCCGCGCGTTCCTGACCGACGAGCTGGTCAGGCTGCTCGACGACCGCGATCAACCGATGAGCGCCGAAGTCGTCGACGGCTGGTTCCTCGCCTACTTCCGGCACCAGGACGAGCTTGACGAGCGGGGATGGCGACACGCCTTCGCCGTGGCGGAGGCGGTCGTGCGTGCCCGCGACGCATTCCGGTCCTGGGAGGAGTCACCCCGATCCGGCGACTGAGCCGCCACATCCACGCGCCACCATCTCCGCCGACGACGGTTCAGCCGGTCACGCGACGCAGAACTCGTTGCCCTCCGGATCGCGCATCACGACGTGGCCCAGTTCCGGGCCGTAGCGTTCCTCGCGGACCACCGTCGCCCCGAGCGCCACCAGGTCGGCCACCTTCGCCCGGATCAGCCTCGCCCGCCCGGCCATCTCCCAGGGCGGCTCGCCGGCCACCCGGATGTCGATGTGCATCCGGTTCTTGGCCGTCTTTCCCTCCTGCACCCGGAGGAAGCCGATGGCGGGTCCGACCCCCTCCGGGTCGACGATCGAGGCACCATCCGGATCGTCGTAACCCGGCTCGGCCACATAGCCCAGCGCCTGGGCCCAGAACGCGGCAAGCCGCTGCGGATCCCCCGCGTCACAACCCAGCGTCCAATGCATCGCCATGTCCGCACGCTACCGCCCGGCCGACGTACGCTCCGGGACGGCCCGCAGTTGCCGGAATGGCCGACACGACAGCAGTCACGCATTTTCGGGAAACTGCAGAAAACTGCGCGCCACAGATCTGCCATCGCACACCACTCTTGTAGTGTCGAATGCCTCCTACCGGATTCCGGCCGGATTCCGCAATTCTTTCCGCGCAACATTTGCGTGTTGCACAGGAGGCGTCAGGATGTTTCAAAATTGGACGGAGGCGTGATCCGGATGGCAGACGACGCGGGTTCGACAGTCCCCCGACGGCAACTCGGCCGGATGCTGCGGCAGCTCCGCGCCGAGGCCCGGATGACCCTCGACGGGGTCGCCGAGGAGCTGGAGTGCAGCCGGCAGAAGCTCTGGCGGATCGAGACCGGCATCGGCCCGGTACGCGCCGTCGACGTCAAAGGGCTCTGCGACCTGTACGGGGTACGCCCCGAGCTGCGGGAAGCGTTGATCGCCCTGGCCGGCGAGACCAGGGCCAGGGGTTGGTGGCACGCGTACGGCGACACCATCCCCGAGTGGTTCCAGCTCTACGTCGGCCTGGAGAACGCCGCCGCGCACCTGCGGTTCTTCAAGAACACGCTGGTGCCGGGCATCTTCCAGAGCAGGGACTACGCGCACGGCGTCTACCAGGTCGACCAGCCGGACATGAGCGAGGAGGACCGGCAACGGGCGGTGGAGATCCGGCTCCGTCGCCAGTCGCTGCTGAGCCGACGACTCCCCAGGGCACCAGAGACTCAGGTGATCCTCTGCGAATCCGTACTCCTGCGACCGGTCGGCGATCAGGCCACCATGACCGGGCAGCTCCGTCGCCTCCTGGCCGACTCCGAGCTGCCGAACGTGTCGATCCGGGTGCTGCCCCTCGCCGCCGGCCCTCATCACGGGACCGTGGCGGGCGAGTTCGTCATGCTGGAATTTCCCACCGGGAACCGCACCACGTCGGAACCGCCGATCGTCTACAGCGAGTCCGTCACGGGCGCGTTGTACCTGGATCGGCCAGCCGAGTTCGCCACCTACGAAAACGTCTGGGCGAGCCTGACCGCACTCGCCCTCGATGAGGGACAATCAAGGCAACTGATCAATAAGATCATCGGGGAGGTTCATCATGGTTGACCTGACCGGCGCACAGTGGCGCAAGAGCACCCGCAGCGCGGGCAATGGTGGCGAGTGCGTCGAGGTGGCCGACAACCTGGCCGACGTGGTCGCCGTACGCGACAGCAAGGACCCGGCGGGGCCGGTCCTCACCTTCACCCCCACCGCCTGGGCCACCTTCGTCCACTCCACCAGACGCGGCTGACGGCGTACCCGACCGCAGAGGTGTCCCGGCAGTCCGCCGGGGCACCTCTGTCGCGTCGATCCTGCCGTGAGCCGGCGGCCCGCCGTGGCGGGATCACTGCCGGGGGCGGGCCCGGACGTGGATCCGTTCACCCTGCGGTCCGAACAGGTTGAGCAGTTCCGCCGGTCCGGGGCCGGGGTTGGTGACACAGTGCGGCGTGCGGGTGTCGAACTCGGCGACCTCGCCCGGGTGCAGGACGAAGTCGTGCTCACCGAGTTGCAGGCGGACCCGGCCGGAGAGCACGTACAGCCACTCGTACCCCTCGTGGGTCTGCGGCTCCCGGTCACAACCGGGCGGATCCGGTGGCAGGATCTGCTTGAACGCCTGCACCCCGCCGGGCCGACGGGTCAGCGGCAGGAACGTGGACCGGCCCCGGACGATCGGCCGGGGATGCACCCGGGGGTCGCCGGTGGGTGGGGCGTCGACCAACTCGTCCAGCGGTACCTGGTAGGCGCGGGCCAGCGGCAGCAGCAGTTCCAGGGTGGGCCGGCGGCCACCGGACTCCAGCCGGGACAGGGTGCTCACCGAGATGCCGGTGGTCTCGGCGAGCTGCGCCAGGGTGGTGCCGCGCTGGGTACGCAGTGCCCGCAGCCGGGGCCCGACCGCGGCCAGCGCCGCCTCCTCGCTGTTTGCCATGTCAGCAACATTAGTTGTCGAATCCGCGATCGTCTCGCACGGTGGGCGCAGCAACCGAGCATGAAGGAGCAGACGGTGCAGACGTACGACGTGGTGGTGGTCGGTGGCGGTGCGGCCGGGCTGGCGGGCGCCCTGAGCCTGGTCCGGGCCCGCCGGTCGGTCCTGGTGGTCGACGCGGGCGAGCCCCGCAACGCCCCGGCCGGTCACATGCACAACTACCTGGGCCGGGAGGGCACCCCGCCGGCCGACCTGCTGACCGACGGGCGGGCCGAGGTGACCCGGTACGGCGGGGAGTTCCGCGACGGGCGGGTGGCGGCCGTGACCCGAAAAACCGACGGGTTCCTGGTCACCCTCGATCGCGGCGAGCCGGTGCGGGCCCGGCGGCTGCTGGTCACCACCGGTCTGGTCGACGAACTGCCCGACCTGCCGGGGCTCGCCGACCGGTGGGGCCGGGACGTGCTGCACTGCCCGTACTGCCACGGCTGGGAGTCCCGGGACCGGCGCGTCGGCGTACTCGCCACCGGCCCGCTCGCGCTGCACCAGGTGCACCTGTGGCGGCAGTGGAGCCCGCACGTGCAGCTCCTGCTGCACGACACCGCCGCCCCGGACGTCACCGAGGCGGAACGGCTCGCCGCCCGGGGGATCACCGTCGTGGACGGCCGGGTCACCGGGCTGGAGGTGGCCGGAGACACGCTGCGCGGGGTACGACTGGCCTCGGGCGAGGTCGTCGAGCTGGACGCGCTGGTCGTCACGTCCCGGGTCACCGCCCGCGCCGGTTTCCTGGCCGGACTGGGTCTGACCCCGGTCGACGTGGAGTTCGGTGGACATGTCGTCGGCAGCCAGATCCCGGCCGACGCCAACGGCGCCACCGCCGTACCCGGGGTGTGGGCGGCCGGCAACGTGGCCGACGTACGGGCCCAGGTGATCGTGGCCGCCGCAGCGGGTACGACCGCCGGGGCGGCGATCAACGCCGACCTGGTCGAGGAGGACACCCGGCACGCCGTCGACGCCTACCGGCAGCAGGTCGAGGCCATGTTCGAACAGCCCGGCTGGGAGGAACGCTACCGGGCCAAGCCGACGATCTGGAGCGGCAACCCCAACCCGCAGCTCGTCACCGAGGCGCACGATTTGACCCCCGGACGTGCCCTGGACGTGGGCTGCGGCGAGGGCGCCGACGCGGTCTGGCTCGCCCGGCGGGGGTGGCGGGTCGACGCGGTCGACATCTCCACCGTCGCCCTGGAACGGGCCGCAAAGCACGCCACCGACGCCGGGCTCGCCGACCGGATCACCTTCAGCCACGCCGATCTGCGGAAGGAACCACCCGCTCCCGGCCGGTACGACCTGGTGTCCGCGCAGTTCATGCACCTGCCCGGAGCGGCACGCCAGGAGCTGTTCGCCCGGCTGGCCGAGGCGGTCGCGCCGGGCGGGACGCTGCTGATCGTCGGCCACCACCCCGGCGACCTGCGGACCAGCGCGCACCGGATGCACTTCCCGGACATGATGTACACCGCCGAGGAGGTCGCCGCCCCGCTCGACCCCGCCGACTGGGAGGTGACCGCGGAGACCCGGGCCCGCACCGTGACCGACCCCGAGTGCCGGCAGGTCACCATCCACGACGCGGTGCTGGTGGCCCGCCGCCGGCCCTGACCGGCCGGTCAGCCGCCGGCGGCCCGGGACGGACCGGCCAGGATGCCGAGCGCGGCGACGACGGAGCAGGCCGCCACCGCCACCGGCAGCAGGAGGTGGTCACCGGCGACGGACAGCAGGGCCGCAGCCGCCAGCGGTGCGGTCGCGCGGGACACCGTGACCGGCAGGGCGAGGACACCGGCGATGCTGCCGTAGGCGGCGGTGCCGTACCGGTCGACGAGCAGGGCCGGGACCGCGAGGCTGGACACCCCGAAGCCCAACCCGAACGCGACGACGGCGACCACGGCACCGGCCCGGCTCGTGGCGACCACGGGCAGGGCCGCCGCGGCGACGGCCTGGATTCCGAAGATCACGGCGACCACCGTGGTGAGCGGGGCGAACCGCCGGGCCACGGTCAGCACGACCCGACCGGTGACGGAGAGGACACCGAGCAGGCCGGTCACGGTGGCCGCGAAGATCGCCGGATGACCCCGACCGGTCAGGTAGCCGACCAGGTGGACGACCATCATGCTGGTGGCGGCGGCGTGGGCGACGAAGGCGGCCACGAGGAGCCAGAACCCCGGGTCGCCGGTCGCGGCACGGGCTGACACCGACCGCCGTTTCCCGTGGTGCGACAGTCCACGGGACGGTCGACGTACGGCGGCGGCGTGCAGCGGCACGGTGACCGCCCCGTGGGTCACGGCGAGCACCACCAGCGCGGTACGCCAGTCGAGACGGGCGACGAGGAGACCGGTCAACGGGAGGAAGATCGTGCTGGCGAAGCCGGCGACGACGGTCACCGCCAACAGGGCGTTGTCCCGGCGGGGCGCGTCGAACCAGGAGACGATCACGGCGAAGGCGGGCTCGTAGAGGACCATCGCCCCGGTGGCACCGACGCCGATCATCACCGCGTAGAGCTGCCAGACCGTCTGCACCTGGGACCAGGCCAGGACCAGCACCGTGGCGACCAGCGAACCGACGGTCATCAGGGCGCGCCCGCCGTGCCGGTCGAGCCACCGCCCGACGGGGACGCTCATCCCGGCCCCGGCGAGGACGGAGGCGGTCAGGGCGCCGGTGACGGTGGCGGTGGACGTACCGAGGTCGGTGGCCATCGGCGCCAGCAGGACCGCGTAGGCGTAGTAGAGGGTGCCGTACCCGACGGTCTGGGTGACCGCCAGCGCGGCGACCATCCGGCGGCCGTGGGTGGCGCGGTGCCCGCCGGCACGGGGGCCGGCGGGCACCGTCGCGGTGTCGGACGACATCAGCCGGCGCAGCAGCCGCCGGCCTGGCCGTTGCCGGCCACGTCGAGGGTGACCAGGCCCAGCGGGGTGGCCAGCAGCCCACCGGAGATGCCGGTGGCGAGCCCCCGACCGGCCGGCGCGGCGGCGGGCGCGGGCCCGCAGCAGTTGTCGCCGGTGACGGACTCGTCCGGGTTGCTGTTGCACACGCCGGTCTCCGGCAGGTCGAGCTGCACGTCACGGGCCGCCGTCCAGTCCCCGGCCAGGGCGGCGGCCACCGACCGCACCTGCTCGTACCCGGTAGCCATCAGGAACGTCGGCGCCCGGCCGTAGCTCTTCATCCCCACCGCGTGGTACCCCGGTTCGGGGTGGGACAGCTCGTCCACACCGTGCGGTGGCACGGTGCCGCAGGAGTGCTCGTTCGGGTCGATCAGGGGCGCCAGGGCACGGGTGGCACCCAGCACCGGGTCGAGGTCCAGGCGCAGTTCGGCGGCGATCGAGTGGTCGGGGCGGAAGCCGGTCGCCGCGACGATCCGGTCCACGGTCACCGACTCCGCACCGCCGTCGGCCCGCCGCACCTCGACCCGGACCCGGTCGCCGGCCGGGGTGAGGGCGTGCACGGAGAATCCGGTGAGCAGCCGGATCCGGCCGGCGTCGACGTGCGCACGCAGCCGGGAGCCGAGGGCGCCCCGGGCCGGTAGGGCGTCGGCGTCCCCACCGCCGTAGGTGCGCGCCGGGCTGGCCGTGCGGATCGCCCAGGTGACCTCGGTACCCGGTTCCTCGGCGGCCAGGTCGGCCAGGGAGAGCAGGGTGTTGGCGGCGGAGTGGCCGGCGCCGACGACCAGGGTGTGCCGGCCGGCGAAGCGGTCCCGGTCCGCGCCGAGCACGTCCGGCAGGGCCTGTTCCAGGTACCGGCCGGCGGCGGCCTCGCCCCGGGCGGGCAGCCCGGAGGCGCCGAGCACGTTCGGGGTACCCCAGGTGCCGGAGGCGTCGACGACCGCCCGGGCGAGCATCTCCTCGCCCTCGGCGAGGCGGACCAGGAACGGCGCCTGCTCACGGCCGGCGGTCCGCAGCCGGTCCAGACCGAGGCGGCTGATCGCCACGACCCGGGCACCGTACCGCAGGGCGGGGCGGAGCTGCGGCAGCTCGGCCAGGGGCCGGAGGTAGTCGGCGACGAGTTCGGCGCCGGTGGGCAGGATGTCGGGGTCCGGGGCCACCCAGCCGGTCGCCTCCAGCAGCCGACGGGCGGCGGTGTCGATGTTGTACCGCCACGGGGAGAACAGCCGTACGTGTCCCCACTGCCGGACCGCCGCGCCGGGCCCGTCGCCCGCTTCCAGCACGACGGTGGGCAGGCCGCGCTCGTACAGGTGGGCGGCGGCGGCCAGGCCCACCGGGCCGGCGCCGATCACCATGACCGGCAGGTCGTCCCGGACAGTCATCGGATACTCCTCTGGGTTGATGGATGTCGAATCAAAGGGGTGTGGTCGGCTCCGGCGACGCGGAGCCGGACGGGGTCAGTCGACGACGGGACTGCGCCGCTCCAGCAGCACCACGTCGCGCCAGTGGCCGTGGTGCCGGGCGACCCGCTCGCGGACCCCGATGACCCGGAACCCGACCTGCTGGTGCAGGGCCAGGCTGGCGGTGTTCTCCGGGAAGATCCCGGACTGGATGGTCCAGATGCCGTCCGCCTCGGTGGCCGCGATCAGGGTGTCCAGCAGCAACCGGGCCACGCCGCGCCGCCGGGCGGCCGGGTCGACGTAGACCGAGTGCTCGACCACCCCGGCGTACGCCGCGCGGGCCGAGGTGGGCGAGACGGCGATCCAGCCGCGCACGGCGTCGTCGGCGTCGACGGCGACGTAGCGGTACCCGGGCAGCCGGCCGGCGTCGAACGTCGGCCAGTCCGGGGCGGTGGTCTCGAAGCTGGCGTTGCCGCTGTCGAGGCCGGCCTGGTAGATGGCCAGGACCGGTCCGGCGTCGGCGGCGCGCATGGGGCGGACGGCGATCCCGGTCATCAGCAGGCTCCGGTCGGGCTGGGAGCGGGACGGCCCATGACCACGTCGGCGGCGGACGGGAAGCAGCCGACACAGGTCTGGTTGATCCGGTAGTGGCGGGCGGTACCGACCGGCTCGACGAGCACGAACCGGACCTCGGTGAGGATCTTCAGGTGCTGGGAGACGGTGGACTGGGCCAGCCCGACGGCCGAGACGATCTCGCCGACGCTCGTCGGTCGCCCGTGCCGGGCCAGGTACGCCACGATCTGCACCCGGCTCGGGTCGGCCAGGGCCCGGAACCACGACGCGTACCGCTGCGCCGTTTCCCGGTCGAGTAGCTCGTCCATCCCGACAACCCCCTTTATCGCCTATCGCCGATTGACGATGAAATCCTATCCACGCCGGTCGGCAACAGCCGTCGGCACCCCCGGAGGGGTCTGTCTTGACGACCGTCGAAACAAACAGTTGCACGCTGATTAGATGACTGTCAACCTAGAGGCATGTCGAAGCAGACGGACCTGCTCCACCTCACCGACCTGGCCGCCGGAACCGCCTGCTGCCCACCCCTGACGCAGCGCCGCGTACCCGCCGAGACCGCCGCGCTGCTCGCCCCGGCGTTCAAGGCCCTCGGCGACCCGGTGCGGCTGCAACTGATGTCGATGATCGCCTCGGCCGAGGGCGGCGAGGTGTGCGTCTGCGACCTCACGCCGGCCTTCTCGCTCAGCGGCCCGACGATCTCGCACCACCTGAAGACGTTGCGCGAAGCCGGTCTGGTCGACGCCGACCGGCGGGGCACCTGGGTCTACTACCGGGCCCGGCCGACCATCCTGCGCCAGCTCGCCGCCCTGCTCACCGTCGCTCCTCCCCCGGCCCCCCGGGGCTGAACGCGGCGCCCCGCCACGGACCTGGGCGGCCCGCCGGAGTCACGCCGCTGCGGTCAGCCGGTCGTCGCCGTACCGGCACAACACCGGTCGACGCAGTCCGGCCCGCACCCGCAGCCGCCTCCGGCACCGTCGGGAACGGTCACCGCCGGTACGGCGCAGTCGTCGCACTGCTCGCCCCGCCACGCCTGGGCCCCCTCCCGCACCGCCACGGCGGCGACGACCAACGCCGCGACCGGGTCCGCCCAGGACCAGCCGAGAGTGGCGTTGACCAGCAGACCGACGAGCACGATCGCCGACAGGTAGGTGCACAGCATGGTCTGCACCGAGTCGGCCAGTACGGTCGCCGACCCCAACTCACGTCCGGTGCGCCGCTTGGCCCACACGAGCAGCGGCATGACCACCACGGAGACCGCCGCGATGCCGATGCCCACCGGCGACGGCTGCGCCTCGGCGACACCGAGCAGGGCACGCACCGCCCCCACGCCCACCCAGGCGGCCAGCGCGAAGAACGACACCGCGATCAGCCGCAGCGCCAGGCGCTCCCGCGCCTCGGGCAGCCGGGACCGGAACTGCCAGATCACCACCAGGGCACTGGACACCTCGATGAAGGAGTCCAGCCCGAAGCCGAGCAGTGCGATGGAGGACGCCGCCGCGCCGGCCGCCACCGCGACGATCCCTTCCACCAGGTTGTACGCGGTTGTCGCGTACGCCAGGTGCAGGCTGCGCCGGTGCAGCCGGCGGCGACGGTCGGCCGTGAGCGGCGCGGCGGTCATGCCGGCACCCCGGGGACGACCGGGGCCGGACGGAGGGCGACGGTCGTGCCGGTCGCCGCCAGCAGCCCCTCGGCGGCGGCGAGCAGATCCATCAGTTCGGGCCGGGTCAGCGCGTAGAACGACTGGCGGCCCTGCACCCGGTAGTCGACCAACCCGCAGTCACGCAGGCAGGCGAGGTGTTTGGACACCGTCGACTGGGCCAGGCCCAGCTCGGCGGTCAGGTCGACCACCCGGGCCTCCCCGGCGGCCAGCCGCGCCACGATCCGGAGCCGGGTGTCGTCGCCCAGGGAGCGGAACAGCGCCACAGCCGGTGCGACCCCGGCGGCCACCGCCACCGACAGACAGTGCGGTTCACTCATCGCCACTGCGCGATGATATCGCCCTGCCGGGATGTCCGGCCGGTCAGATCGTGACGACGATCTTGCCGAGGGCGTGACCGGTCTTGACGTGCCGGATCGCGTCGGCCACCGCCGCCAGGGGGTAGCTGTCCCCCATCACCGGTGCGATCTCGCCCGCCTCGACGAGCTGTGCCAGCACCGCCAGGTCGGTGGCGTTCTCCCCCACCACCAGGGGCACCAACCGGCCGTCGACGAACGGCGACAGCAGCAGCGCCCGCAGTTGGCGGTCGAAGCCCTGAAGCCAGCGACCGTCGCTGGCCTCTCCGCCGACGAGGACCACGGTGCCCTTCGGCCGCAGTGCCTGACGCAACCGCCCCAGCGGGCGGTTACCGGCGGTGTCGATGATGACGTCGTACCGCCGCCCCCGGTCGGTGATCTCAGCCCGGGTGTAGTCGATGACCTCGTACGCACCGAGCGAGCGGACCAGCTCGGCCTTGGCCGCGCTGCACACCCCGGTCACCTGGGCACCGGCGAGCCGGGCCAACTGGACGGCGAACGAGCCGACGCCGCCGCCCGCACCGATCACCAGCACCTGCTGCTCCGCCCGCACCCGCCCGGCGCCGCGTACCGCCTTGAGCGCGGTCTGCCCGGAGACCGGCACGGCGGCAGCCTGCGCGAAGGTCAGGTTGCCGGGCTTACGGACGATCTTGCCGACCGGGGCCACCGCGTACTCGGCGAAGCTGCCCCGCCCGGCGCCGAAGACCTCGTCACCGGGGGCGAACGCGGTGACGTCCCGCCCGACCGCCACGACCACGCCGGCCAGGTCCAGCCCCGGCACCCGGTTCCGGGGCCGGCGCAACCCGGAGCCGAGACGCACCGCGTACGGCAGACCCGCCGTCAGGTGCCAGACGCCCGGATCCACGGCGGCGGCCCGCACCTGGACGAGCACCTCCCCGTCCCCCGGGGTGGGTACGTCGATGTCGGCCAGTTCCAGCACCTCGGGCGGGCCGTACCTGTCCTGCACGATCGCTTTCACTGTGGCCCCTCCTCGGGGTGGGTCGGGTACTGGAAGACGTCGGTGAGCGGTACGCCGAAGACCTCGGCGATCTGGAAGGCCAGCTCCAGCGACGGCGAGTAGCGACCCTGCTCGATGGCAATGACCGTCTGCCGGGTCACCCCGATCCGGCGGGCCAGCTCGGCCTGGGTCATCTCGTCGTGGGCGAACCGCAGGGCGCGGATGGTGTTGGTGATCCGGGTCGGCTTCACCATGACTGGAAGCCCCGCCGGTAGGCGACGATCTTGGCGGTCGATCCGACCACGGCGGAGAGCACGAAGCACAGGTAGAGCACGTTGGCGATCCAGAAGTGGTCCCACTCGACCAGTGCCATGGCGAGCGCCGCGACGGCGCCGACGATGACGAACGACTGGCCGATGTACTCGCCGAGCTGGTGGATCTCCCGGTCCCGCTGGTCGGACTCGTTGGCGCCCTCGGGGGAGACCACCGAGACGGCGATGTGCAGCACGATCGAGACCACGATGGCGGCGACGATCGTGCCCAGCAGTGCGCCCCGGTACGGCGCGTCGACCAGCGGGGTGCCGGCGGCCCGGTCGAGCACCAGGACGACGTACGTCAGGTAGGAGCCGATCGCGACCAGGACCATGTTCCAGGCGCGTTTCTCCTCGAAGGCCATGCCCCACCTCGCCATGTAAAGAATTCTTGACATCATCAAGGTAAAGCAGAGCCAACATGGTGTCAAGAATTCTTTACTCCACGAACGGGCGGCAGCCGTCGGGCACCGCCGTCAGCGCGCGTCCGCCTCGTCCCACAACTGCCGCAGCAGCCGGTTGACCTCGTCCGGACGCTGCTGGTGCGGCGCGTGATCCGCCCCCGGCACCCGGTGCAGACGGGCGCCGATCCGTCGCGCCACCACACCGGCGGTGACGATCAGCGCCTCGCCGACACCGGACCGGTAGTCCGGCCGCGCGGTTTCCCAGGTGCCCGCGAGCACCAGCTTCGGACAGCCGTACCGCCGGAGCGCGTCGACCGGCAGGTCCGCCTCCCAGCACGGGCGCTCCCGCAGCGCGGTCCCCGCAGCCCGTACCGCGAACTCCCGGGGCTCGGGGATCGCCTGGCCGTCCGGGCCGTACACCGCAGCGAGGTACTCCTCCGCCGACATCGACCGCGAGGCCGCCACGTACCGCCGGTTGTTCTCCAGCGCTGCGGCCACGACCGGGTGGTCGGCCGCGACCGCCAACGCCGACGGCTCGATCAGCGCCAGCGAGCGCACCCGGTCCGGGCACCGGAGCGCGGCGAGGAGTGCGACCACCCCGCCGTACGAGTGACCCACGAGGTGGGTGGGCCGGTCCATCAGCGCGAGGATGTCCTCGGCGTCCACCTCGTAGTCGCTCTGTCCGGTGTCCGGACTGGCGCCGAAGCCACGCCGGTCGACCACCAGGATCCGTCGCCGACCGGCGAGTGGCCGCTGCGCCGCGAACGCGGCGAGCCCCCAGGTCATGGTGCCGTGGATCAGGATGACCTGGTCGTCCCGCCCGTGGGGCGCACCCCAGGTGGTGACATGCAGGGGAAGCATGGGCCCGAAGGTAACCGATGGGGGGACCGCCCGGGCCGGAGCACCGCGCGGCCCCGTCCGCATCCTGGACGCCACTTGCCATCCCGGCCCGCGCCGTGCCAGGCTGCCCACCTGGCAATTCCTATCGGATTAGTAGGTATGAGATCGACTGTCCACTCAGGATCAGCGGCATCCGCGACCTACCCCGGCGGACCGCCGGATGAGTAGGCTGATCCCGACGTGGATGTTGATCGATTGAACGGGTGATCCGAACTCCAGCCCCCGCACCACCGCCTGCTGACCGACTCGGCGTTCCCACCACCGACAACGACCGGAGAAGCGATGAGCCGCTGGACCCCCGATCCGACCTTCTACCCCTCACCGCGCGACGCCGTGAACGCCCCGGCCGAGAAACTGGCGTACGTCGCCGCCTTCGACCGCACCGCCACCCGCCCCGATGCGATCGCCGTCCTGGACACCGACCCGGACTCCCCCGACTACGGCACCGTGGTCGGCTGGACCGACCTGCCGTACACCGGCGACGAACTGCACCACTTCGGGTGGAACGCGTGCAGCAGCGCGCTGTGCCCCACCGCCCCGCACCCGCACGTCGAGCGGCGCTACCTGATCGTGCCGGGCCTGCGCTCCTCCCGGATCCACGTCATCGACACCCAACCGGACCCGCGCCAGCCCACCATCGTCAAGGTGATCGGCCCGGAGGAGTTGGCCAAGCGGGCCGGCTACTCCCGGCCGCACACCGTGCACTGCGGCCCCGACGGCCTCTACGTCTCCGCCCTCGGCGGCGCCGACGGCCAGGAGGGGCCCGGCGGCATCGCCATCCTCGACCACACCACCTTCGAGGTACGCGGCGCCTGGGAGGCCGACCGGGGCCCGCAGTACCTCGCCTACGACTTCTGGTGGCACATCAACCACGACGTCCTGGTGACCAGCGAGTGGGGAACCCCGTCGATGATCGAGGACGGCATCGTCGGGGAACTGCTGCTCGGCCGCAAGTACGGGCACGCCCTGCACTTCTGGGACCTGGCCAGACGCCGGCACGTCCAACGGGTCGACCTGGGCGACCAGTACCAGATGCCGCTGGAGCTGCGCCCGGCGCACGACCCGACCAAGACGTACGGTTTCGTCGGCGTGGTCATCAGCGTCGAGGACCTGTCCGCCTCGATCTGGCTGTGGCACCGCGACGGCGACACCTGGGCGGTCACCAAGGTGATCGACATCCCCGCCGAGCCGGCCGACCCGGCCGACCTGCCGGACCTGCTCAAGCCCTTCGGCGCCGTACCGCCCCTGGTCACCGACATCGACCTCTCCGTCGACGACCGGTTCCTCTACGTCTCCTGCTGGGGTACCGGTGAACTGCGCCAGTACGACGTGAGCGACCCGTTCCACCCGGTGCTCACCGGCTCGGTGCACCTCGGCGGGATCGTCCGGCGTACCGCCCACCCGGCCGCCCCGGACGAGCCGCTGGCCGGCGGACCGCAGATGGTGGAGGTCAGCCGGGACGGCCGACGGGTCTACGTCAGCAACTCCCTCTACGGTGCCTGGGACGACCAGTTCTACCCCGACGGGGTCGGCGCCTGGCTGGCCAAACTCGACGTGGACGTCGACGGTACCGGCGGGCTCACCCCGGACCAGCGGTTCTTCCCGCGCGGCGAGGAGTTCCGGGGACTGCGGGTACACCAGGTCCGGTTGCAGGGCGGTGACGCCTCCTCCGACTCGTACTGCTTCCCGTGACCGGTACGACCTGGGTGGCGCTGCTCAGCCTCGGCGCGTTCCACGGCCTGAACCCGGCGATGGGCTGGCTCTTCGCCGTCGCCCGTGGCCTCCAGGAACGCGACCGGGGGGCGCTGCTGCGCGCCCTGCCACCGATCGCGCTCGGCCACCTCGCCTCGGTCGGCATCGTGGCCGCCCTGGTCACCGCGACCCGGTCGGTCACCGCCAGCACCGCGCTGGCCGTCGTCGGCGGGGTACTGCTCGTCGGATTCGGACTGTGGCGGCTGCTCTCCGAACGCCACTTCCGCTGGGCCGGCATGCGCCTGTCGGCGACCCAGCTCGCCGGCTGGTCGTTCCTGATGTCCTCCGCCCACGGCGCCGGGCTGATGCTGCTGCCGGTGCTGGTCGCCGCCCCCACCGGGGCCTCCGGCGGGCACGCCGGCCACCTCGACGCGGCACCGGTCGGCGCGCTGCTCGGACTGACCGCAGCCGGCGTGCACACCCTGGCCATGTTCGGCACCGCACTCGTCATCGCGGTACTGGTGTACGAGGTGGTCGGGGTCGGTGTGCTGCGGACCGCCTGGTTCAACGTCGACCGGCTCTGGGCCGGGGTGCTGGTCGCCGCCGGGGTGTTCACGCTGATCCGGGCCGCCTGACCCGGTCTGTGGGGCCGGGGCGGTGACCGCCCCGGCCCCACGGACCGTCAGAGGGTACGGATGAAGGCCGCCACCTCCAGCAGGTTGATCCGGTCGACGTCGTCGGGGTGGATGAGCACCCGGAACTCCCGACAGAGCTGCGCCTCCCGGGACCGGGCGACGAACGACAGCAGGATCATCTTCAGCAGGCTCTCCCGGTCGAGCGCGTCGATGCGGGCCAGTCCCGAACCGAGCAGCGGAATGGCCAGCTCGCCCCGCTGGCCGTGCCGGTAGACCGCGTCCCAGAGCCCGTTGAGGCTCAACCACAGGTTGTCCACGCTGGACCGGGCGACGTAGTCGGTGCCCATCCGGCTGTAGGCGACCGCGAAGATCCGCCGGCCGGAACGGTGCAGCACCGCGACCGTACCCAACGGGTACCGCAGCAGGTTGCCCTTGGGTTTGGTCCGGCGGGTCTCCCGGCCGACCGGGTCGACCCCGGCGAGCGCGGCCCGCAGGTCACGGTCCAGCCGTTTCGCGTCACCGCCGTAGAGCCGCTGCACCAGCTGCCCCTGCACACTGTCGCTGCTGATCAGCTCCCGGTCGTCGGTGGCGGTGTCGAAGGTGTCGGAGAACCCGACGACCAGGTCCACCTCCTGGTCGAACAGGTCACCGACCTCGACGGTGACGTTCATCGCCGGGTGGGTGAACTCGTACTGCAACCGGCGCCGGGGGTAGGCCCGCACCATGCCCCACACCAGGCAGGCCGACACCGTCGCGGCGATCACCACGGTGGTGTCGGGCATCACGTCGGGTACCAGCTGCGCGCCGAGCTGCACCACCGCGGAGATCAGGCCGAAGGCGGCCAGCACGTTCGCCGCCAGCAGTCGCAGACCCCGGGCGGTACCGAACAGGGCGCGCAACCCGTAGGTGAGCTTCAGCATCGATCATCAGACACGGACGTCGGCCCCCGGCTAGTCGCCATCATCGGGGTCCATGGTGCCCTGACGACGCACCCCGACCGGGAGCCGGCGGACCCCGCCGGGCCGGCGGCGCACGGGGTGCCACCGCCGGCCCGACCGACCCGGATCCGCAGGTGGGCCCGGTGGGCGGGATCAGTACGTGACGGTCACGCCCATCTCGCGCCAGGTCTGCCGGCCGACCACACCGTCCACTGTGATCTTGCGCATCTCCTGGTACCAGCGCACCCCGGCGACGGTGCGGTCGTCGAACGTACCGGTGGCCGGGCCGCAGTGCCGCTCCCCGACGAACCGCTGGACGAACGCCACGTCGTCACCGGCCATTCCGGCACGCAGGGTACGGGAGCCGGCCGTGTTGCCGGTCGGCTGCGGCGCCGCACGCAGGGCCGCGACGGTACGCGGCCCGACGACCCCGTCGACGGTGAGCTTGCGGTCCCGTTGGAAGCCGCGTACCCACGCCTCGGTGCGTGGGCCGAACACACCGTCGACGGTGAGCCGGCCGCCGAGCCGGTTGGCGACGGTCTGCAACTCCCGGACGTCGCTGCCCTCGCTGCCGACTCGCAGCACCCGGTCACCCAACTTCGGAGCCGGTGCGGTGGCGACACCCCAGCCACGGGTGCTGTCCTCCAGGGCGGGAGTGTGGCTGACACTGACGTGCAGGTGCTTCTCGTGCGGGTTGCTGCCGGTGTAGCGGGCCGGGGCGAACCCGCGCGAGCGGCTCCAGATCGTCCGGTCGAAGATGACGTACCGCGTCGACGGGTGGGCGATGGCACGGCGTACCACCAGCAGCGGGTCGATGCCGTCGACGTCGACGTCGAGGGCGTTGACCGAGCGGTCGTCCGGGTCCGGGTTGTGGTCCGACGGTCGGGCCTGGTGGGCGGCGTCGCCGATCCAGCCGTCCGAGGTGCGGTCCCGGTGCGGCCAGCGTCGGTCGATCTCGTCGCGCAGCACCCGCAGTACCGGCGCCAGGTGGTGGGCGGCCAGGCCGGCCGTGAGATCCGTGGCGGGTTCCTCCTCGTCGGCGGGCAGGTCGTAGTCGACCGGTTCGCCGATGTGCTGCTCCGCCTCGGCGTCGTCCGGATCCGACGGATCCGACCCGCCGTCGGTGTCCGGCAGCGAATGGGACGGCTCCTCCGGCGTCCTCGGCGCGACGGCGGCCAGAGCAGCCGCGTCGGCCGTCGACACGGCGGGTTCGGCGTCCGACCCGCCGGTCCGGTCCCGGCCGGCCGCAGCGGTCGCGGGTACCTCGGTCACCAACGGCGCGACGTCGGCCCGCACGGCGGTGACCTGCCAGCAGAAGGCGTGCCCGGCCGGTGACCCGTCCACCGTGCGGACCCGGAACGCCCCGTCCCGGACCCGGGACGCGGCGAGCGCGCAGACCGGCTCGTCGTCGTCGAACAGCGGGGTGAGCTGCACCGTCCGCCCCTCCGCCAGGGTGAGCGCCTCGAAGTACCCGGGCAGGGTCACCGTGGCCGTACCGTCGACCAACTGCCCCTCGCCCCGGTAGTAGACGCCGTTCTCCGGGCCCTCCAACGCGGCGTGCACCAGCAGCCGCCGGTCGGGGCCGTCCGGATCGTCCAGCGGGTGCGCAATGGCGAGCTGTTGCTCGGTGCCCGAGATCCGGGCGGTGGGCGCCGCCAGTACCTGCTGGTACGGGCCGCCCGGTGGGCCGACATAGATCGCCCCGGAGACGAACAGGTCGTAGGTACCGATGCCGCCGCCACTCCAGGACGGCAGCGAGGTGGGGCTCACCTTCACCCCGAGGTTGCCGTTGACCTGCATGTTGCCACCGACGTGACCACGCTTCTCGACCCAGAGGGAACCCGCCTCCGGGTCGGTGTTGCCGTTGTACCCGACGTAGACGCCCTTGGTGTTGAGCAGGTACAGCCGTTCTGTCCCGTCGACGTGCAACCGGCCGGCACCGGCCACCGTGCCCCCGGCGGCCAGGGTGAGCCGGCCCTGCACGGTCAGGTCACCACTGGCACCGGTCTCCTTCACCACGGTCAGCCCGCTGGCGGCGCGGACCGTCACCCCGGCGTCGCTGACCACGCCCAACCCACCCCGGCCGCGTACCCGGGCCGCCCGCAGCTCGGCCAGCTCCAGATCCGCGTAGGTCGGACCGGCCGGCGGGTAGGTCAGCGCCGGGGTGTCGGCGGAGCGGTCCACCAGCTCGAAGCCCCGACCCGGCCGGAAGGAGAGCTGGCCGTGCTGGACACCGTGCCCCCAGAAGCCGAGCGCGGCGACCACCTGACCGGCGGTGACCGGGACACCTTCGAGGCTGCCCAGGTGCAGCATGCCCTGCCCGACCCGCAACCGGTCCGCACCGCCCTGGTGGAAGGCGATCACGTCGTCCGGGTCGTTGTTCACCCCGATCCGCAGCATCGTGTTCTCGCCGGTGGTCGGGAAGTACCGGATGAACGCCTCGTCGCCGATGCCGCCGGCCGGGTCGGCGGGGAACTGGATACCGGACTGCCGGGTGTTGCCGACGGCGGGCACGATCGCCCCGACCGGCAGCCGCAGCCCGGCGACCAGGCGGGTGTCGGTGTGCACGGTCACCACGCCCTGGCTGCGGACCACCCGACCGAGCGGGACCGACCGGCCGGGGTCGGCCGGCGCGGTGGTGGCGACCTCGACCCGGCCCTCCTCGGTCCAGCGGGTCTCGGCGGCCACCCCGCCCTCGTCGCGCCGGTCGGTCAGGGTCTCCACCTGGCGCAGGGTGACATGGAACGTACCGTCGCCGGGCAGGGTGACCCGGCGGGCCGCCGGTACGACGACGAGCGTCCCGTCGGCGTCCACGGCCGCGCCTTCGCCGACCGTGATGTCACTGCCGGTGGGGGTGACCTCCAGACCGCCGACCACCCCGACCGGGTGCCGCAGCCGGGTGAACAGGTGCTGGCGGGACAGCAGGTAGTCCACCGCCTGGGTCAGGTCGGCGGCCCGCAGGTACTGGTGGTCGTAGTAGCGGGGCCGGGCCATCGGCAGCGGCTGGTTGTTCTTCCAGGTGATCGTCATCGGGTTCCTCGTGGTCCGGCGGCCGGGCCGCTCGACTGTCGGTGGGTACGGATGGATGCGGTGCGCGCCGGCCGGTCAGCGCGGCTCCACCGCGTCGTAGCGCAGGCCGCTGGCCAGGTCACCGCCGACGGGGCGGCGGGTACGGCCCAGCCACAGGTGCACCGAGCCGTCGGTCCAGCGGGCCACCTGCCAGTGCCGCAGCACCCGCATCCCGGCGCGGCTGACCTCCTCCTCGGGTACGGCCAACTCGACCGGGCCGGTGCCGTCCGGCCGGGGCCGCCAGTCGAGCAGCCGGCTGTACCCGGTCACCGCGACCGGTGGGCCGTCCCGGTTCGGTTGCTGGAGAGGGACCCGGCGCAGCCGGACCGCGCCGGGCCGCTCGGGCACCGCCGTCGGGATCAACGGCACCCAGTTCTCCGGCACGGTGGTGGCGAAGGCGTAGGACAGGTCGGGCACGGTCACCGGCAGCCCGGTCGCCGGGTCGACCGGCGGTGGGTCGGGTACCGGCGGCCGGGCCGGTACCGCCGCCCGGTCCACCTGCGCGGTGCGGTCGATACCCCGGCCGGTGACCCCGGTGACCGTCTCCTCGACGGCCCAGGCCAGGTTCGCCATCTCGTCCCGACCGAACCGCACCTGCTCCACCGGCTCGGAGTCGACGGTGGCCGCCGCGGTGGCCGGCAGGACCAGCACCTCGGCCGGTTCGCCGGCCGGAGTGGACGGCCGGAACAACGCCCAGCCCCGCCC